>SVCR01000040.1:7629-10031 GCA_015058265.1 Clostridiales bacterium | reverse complement strand
ACACCGGCGGCACAGCACCTTTCACCGGCATCGTTCAGGACAAGCTGGCGAATGGTTATCCGATTCTCACTAATAACGGAACGATCGGATCGAACGGTGAGTCTCTGGCTTATCTCTTCGATACATCCTCCCAGACAGGCAAAGCGAGCTATCCGGGAGTTGACCAGCTGCTGTATGTAGACAGGAACGGTTATTATACATTCGACAGCAGGGATTACAAGGCTGACTTCAACAAGGGAAGCGGCACATTCAAAGTCACTGAGCAGACTTCATCCGACTCTGAGATCCGCGGCTTCTGGCCGTTCGGAACACAGAACTTCTGGATGGGCATGCACGTCAACACTCAGTTCTCGATGCCGGCAGGCGGGCAGGTGCTGAATCCGGCCGGAGTCTACAAGCCAATGCAGTTCGAATTCTCCGGAGACGATGATGTGTGGATCTATGTAGACGGCGTTCTGATCGGTGATGCAGGCGGCATCCATAACAGAACGGAAGTAGACATCAACTTCCAGACCGGCAAAGTCATCATCAACGGCGAAGAGAAGGGAACTATCAAAGAGTTCTTCGAGAGAGCAGGAGTTGCAGGCGATTACGAATGGAACGGCGATACCTTTGCCGATAATACATATCACACATTCGACTTCTTCTATCTGGAGCGCGGCGGCGGAGAGTCCAACCTCTACATCCACTACAACCTGATATCCACCGCGGACTTCACTGCTCACAAGTCATATGAAGGGCTTGATGCAGAGGATGTCCTTGAAAGAGACCAGTTTAAATTCGAATTGATCGGTCTTGACGGACTTTACAGATCAGTAAAGAATGACGCGACCGGGAAGTACGAACTGGTACAGGAAGATGATACGACTCACGCTATCTTCCCTGAAAAGCCTGAAGGCGGCAGCGGAACGGTAGCTGACCCGAAGTTCCACAGAGATGATGAGAACGGCAGGAGCATATATACCACAGGATGCACCGAGGACGGAAATATCAATTTCGGCAGTGCTGAGATCAATGAGCAGTACATGCATGACTGCGACAACGGCAATCCTCCGGTATTCAAATACATGGTCAGGGAGATCATTCCGGAAGACGCTGAGAATGCGGACGGCGTCGCATGGGCTGATGCGACTGATGAGCAGAAAGCGGCAGGAGGCTTTGTCAAGGACGGCATAACATACGACGGTACTGTCTACTACATGACAGCACGTGTGACTTCATGGACTGAGACAAGCGCTTCCGGTCAGACGAGCATTCGCTACGGACTCAGTAAGTCATATTATACAGATGACACTTATACAGAGATCGCGCCGGATACCAGCTTCATCAACTTCAGCAACAAGCGTGTGAAGCAGTACGGAGATATAGATTTCACTAAGAAGGACGATAACGATGCGCCGCTCGCAGGAGCAAAGTTCGCGCTTTACACCAATGCAAAGTGCACTGAGCCGCTCAAGATCGTCGTCAATGGGATAGAGAAAGCAGCAGAGGCTATCTCCGGAAGTAACGGAAAAGTCGAGTTCACTGACATCGTGGCCGGCACATACTATATGAAGGAAACTGAGGCACCTGAAGGTTATGCTCTCGATGAGTCGATCTACAAGGTGATCATCAGGGACAGAACAGACAAGTCAGCTCGTTCAGTTATCACCCTGAAAGGGGATGAACTCGAGACTCCGATAACGGAGATCATCAATGTGAAAGACGGTGAACTGAGCATAGAGAAGAAGTGGCTTAATTCGAAGGGCAATGAGGTCAGCGGCGAGAATAATATCGCTAATGTCAACCTCTACAGAACTATCGATGACTCGGAAGTTCCTCTTGCAGCAAGCACTTCAGTGTCTTTCCACAGAGAGGGAGCTTCATGGGATCTCGATACAGGTACGCCGGGCAACAAGGTCGTAGTTAAGGACGCTTCGGCATTCGACCTCAAATGGCATCTCGGAAACAGCTCCTCCCATGTTCTGAAGAACATGAAGGTCAACGGGATCAGCGTGACCAAGCAGGGCGAGTTTGTTGATCTCGGTATTGCCAAGGTCAACTGGACTCCTTGGGATGGTTCTTCCTCAAAGCTGCAGGTCAGAGATGTCAAAGAGGATCTGAACATCGAGTTCGATTCCAACTGTGACTGGTTCGGCACCAAGCCGTATACAGAGAACGTTGTTCCTTATACAGCGCCTGAGATAGATACAACTCCTCAGTTCGTAGAGAAGCTCAGCATGACATCCCTGAACAACTGGAAGCAGACTCTGTCGGTTGGCGGCAAGCTCAGTGACTATGCGGCTCATGGATACGATCTGCCAAAGACCGACGACAATGGGCTCAAATACCTGTATCATGTCGTCGAGCTGAATGGAAATAACGATGAGATCGCTATTGATGAGGAGTGCACAGGCGGATAC
>SVCR01000040.1:0-7619 GCA_015058265.1 Clostridiales bacterium | reverse complement strand
ACAACGAGAAGGGCATTCCGGGACAGGGCAGGCTCACTGTTTATAACCAGTCTGAGACTGATGCTGTTGTAGATCTTAAGATCGTGAAGGCAGACGCTGAGACAGGTAAGACTCTGGACGGAGCGGTCTTCAAGCTGCAGAAGCAGGTCGGGGAAGGCGACGATGCTGCTTTCGCCGCATACAGCAACGAAGAGAACGGTGATGACTTCTTCAACGGAGACGACTTCCACTTTGAGGTCGGCGGAGAGAACGGAGTCACAGTACACGGGATGACCGACGGCACATACAGACTCGTTGAGGTAAGCGCTCCGGCAGGATACATTATCACTGAAGGAGAGTATGAGTTCACAATAGAGAACGGCGTAGCAGCAGAAGGAAGCCCTGCGGCTCTCGCAGAATTCACTCCGGCAAGCGGGGATGATCCGGCAGAGATCAGAGTGCTCAACGAAGCCGGCGAACCGCTCCCAATGACAGGCGGAATAGGAACTAAGATATTCTATATGATCGGATCTGTACTGATCGCCGGAAGTGCGATCATTCTGGCCGCCAGAAGAAGGTTGGCGGGATTCTAAAGAAAGATGCAGATAGATGCAATTCTATATTGATAAGAACATTGTTAAAAAGGAGTTAGAATCGTTGATATAATAGATAAATAATTGTATAATCGAACAGAATATTTTCAATGGGGGAGCATGTCCTTTTCTACACAGCCAGAAAGGGGGAGATCATGGGCAAATTCCTGCAGAAGCTGGGAAAACTGATCTCAGGGCGAAGCATGACCAGATCAGTGATTGTCGTCCTGGCTGCAGTAGTTGTATTCGTCACCACGTATATGCTGATCCTTCCGGCGTTGACGCTTGATCGAGATACCGCTGTACAGCAAGGGGGCATAGATGTTCCATCTGCTTTTGACGAATAGGACTCATCGATATTTGACATTTCGACATATGGGTAAGGCTCTATCTGAAATGAGATGCAGGTAGGGCCGTATTGTAATGTGAGAAAACAATTGAAAATGTAAGAACAGAATGATCGATCCTGCATCGAATAGATCAGAGATCGTATCCAGATCAGCTACGGATTTCTATGCGGAAGCGAAAAAAGTCATAAGCGATATGGCATGTGACGGTTCAACTGACGCCTCGGCATAGTATAATATGTGTGAAAAAGAGTCGCTATGTATTATTTAGATCCTGGATGCTATATGTTTGAATCCATGTACAACAACGGGGATAGAAACGGAAACAAGGGGAAGAGACGGACAATGATCAAGAGAACTCTTGCTCTTATCTTTGCGTTGATCGTTGTAGTTGGGATCACTCATACATATTATGCTGACTGGGTCCTGAAAGCAGCAATGGGCGACGGTCCGGAAGCAGCTCAAGAGCAAGTCGTCAATTCTGAAGAGAATATAGAACTCGATGGTTCTTCAGAAGCGAAAGACAATGACTCAAATGAAGCAGTTGTCAGTGAAGAAGTAGTAGAGGTAGAAAGGAACGAGCAGCCTGATGGCGGAAATGGCGGGCCGGCTCCTTCCAATGCTGCCGGAGCTGATTCTGATAGTGACAGCGATAAAGACAACAACGATGAAGGTAATAATGAGGATGGATCTTCAGAAGAGGAGAATACCCTTATTGAACAGGAGACCGAAGAACTGATCGGAATTCTTGAATTCAAGGGCAAGGACTTTACCGTCACGATCACGGATCCTAAGAAGAGTCTTCCTGCCAATACAGAACTCAAGGTTGAAGAGATCAGAACTAATACAGAAGAATATAAGACATACAGCGATCAGGCGCTGGAGACAGTCCAGAAGGACTCAGCGTCTGCGCAGCTGGGCTTTGCCAGATTCTTTGATATAACTATGCTGGTCGACGGCGAAGTGTATGAACCGGAGAATCCTGTAAGTGTCAACATTACGTTCGGTAATGACATGCAGAAGGATATGAAGGTCGGCGACAACGATGATGTCAAAGTCGTTCACTTCACCGAAACTGATAATAAAGACAAGGTGGAGACGGAGATCCTCAAGGACAAGGATGTCGACGTCAAACTGGCCAAGGACAAGGTCGAAGAAGCTGTATTCGAAGCCGAGTCATTCTCGGTATACGGCGTTATCAGTACTGTTATCGAGAAGACCATCCTCGCGGGAGACGGACATAACTACAAGATCTCAGTATCTTGTCCACCTGAAGCAGGCGTTCCTGCTGACGCAGAACTGGAGATCAAAGAAGTCTCCGACGGTGCTTCCCATGATGATTATATGGCCAAAGTCAGCGATGCTCTCGGCTGGGAAGAGGGGACCGCTAAGTATTCACGTCTCTTTGATATCAAGATCGTAGATAAAGACGGCAAGAAGGTCGAGCTCAGTGCTCCTGTCGATGTGAGCATCGAGCTTGCCGATAAGGACAGGAGCAAAGCCGCCCAGGCGGCTACAAGAGTCCTTCACTTTGCCGATGACGCGTCTAAGCCGGATGTGGTCAATGATGTAGATGTCAGCGGAGACACTGTCAGCTTCGAAGCCGGATCATTCTCAGTCTACGCTATCGTCGAAGCACCCGAGCCGGTCTCAACAGAGATCAGGCACGTGAAGGACCTTGCTGAGCTCGCTGATAATACCGAGAGTGCGTTCATTCTTTCATTAAATAAAGACGGTACAACTTATTTCACGAATGATATCAACAATAATACTGCTAAATGCTTCGTCACGACGAGAGATATTACCCTTTCTGATGAATGGTATTTCGAACCGGTACAAGGTCAGCAGAATGAGTACCGTATATATACTTATGTGGAAGGTGCTAAGAAATATGTCAATAATCCTTCCGGTAATTTTATAGGATTGGTAGATAGCGGCGGAACAGTTTTCGAGGTCAGCCAGGCTGCTGACGGGTTGTTCTATGTGAAGGTCAAGGGGCAGGATAAATGGATGCAGTATTCCAATGGAGGGAAAGGTATCCGATTCTACCCAGAAAACAGTGATGCTGCCAACTGTCAGATCAAACTGACATACTCTTCATCTCTGGAACCTCCGTTTGATATCTATGAACTTGATGGAGCTACATACGGCATCGCTTATCATAATGATTCAGTGATAGCAACAGCGCTTACGGCTGAGGTTATCAAAGTTGGCAATAAGGATGAAGTGGCCGGTAAGGATATGGTCATGCGTCCGGACGTACTGGATAACGATGGTGTCCTGCTCGTTGCTGAGAACAGCGATATCGTTGAATGGACATTCGAATGCATCGATTCGAATAGATACTATATCACGACCGTTGTTGATGGACAGAAGAAATATCTGACTGTCAATGGAGGCAATGTCACACTTGAGGATGAGCCGGATGCAAACAAATCGGTGATATCTGCTACTCCGGGAACTGGGGCTAACAGCGGCAAATACCACTTCACTGTTGATGGCTACAGTCTTGCTCCGGATCTTAACGGCAATACAGTCAAAGGATTCACAGCGGCAACAGGCAGCGGAGCTACTACATGGCTCAACCTGGTAGAGGAGTCCGTCCTTAAAGACGAAGACTTTACTACTTATGCTGCTAAGAAGGTAAGC
Organism: Clostridiales bacterium; assembly: GCA_015058265.1. The sequence goes on along the minus strand of SVCR01000040.1, from coordinate 4,051 downwards.
GTTTCAGATACGCAGAACGTATACAACGGACAGCAAGTAGTTCTATATACACGTATCTGGAATGATACGACCAAGAAATATGAATTCTATGTAGTTGACTATAATGGCTCACTTGCGCGTTGCTATGATACAGGAGATGGCATCGAATGGATCGGCAGCAGTGTCAATACTGCTCTGTGGGAGTTCACTGAGTACACGAATCCTGACGGTACAGTCAACCACTACTATGAGCTGCAGAACACCCAGTATGGAGATTATATCGCCCCTCAGGTGACGGGAAACAGGATCCTGTCTGATGACACGATCGGAGTCAATCTCAACGGCAGACGATATGGCGAGAATTACACCACTATCATCGCCTGGGATGATGATCAATATGCATATTCCGGACTCAAGACGGAGAATGGCAAAGTCGTAGCATGCCCGCTTTCTGAGGCTGAGGACTTCTACTTCGCGATCATCAATCCGGTAGATACTGAAGATAAGCTGACTACAGTTGATACTATAGACAGCACTCAGTACGGCATCACTATGAAGATGTTCAACTTCAATAACCCATTGACGAGCAATCGAGATTCAGAGCAGCTTGCATATATGGGCGGAGATGGCGGTGGTGTTGCTACCGGGTTAAAAGGCTTACTGTCAACTGATCTCAAAGAGGATGGATATCCTGTCGGGACCGGAATAAATGGTGGGAAAAAGACATCTTTCGCTGATCTGATCGCTAAGTCTGATGGTTCTACTGAGGTCAACCATCTGTTCCTTGAGAGCATCTACAATGAGAGCGGATACTTCGAATATGACAGTACTCAGAACTTTGCCCATCTGAACGATGATGGTACGTTCACTGTATATGACCAGATCGGTACTATCACGAATAAAAATAATAAAGAAATGGGTGCTACAAGGATCCACGGGCAATTCATGCCGTACAATGAGATCCATGCGGGTGAGTATGCTTATGATTGGAAGGGAAATCTGGTGACTAACCAGACTGACGTTCTGGCTCAGGAGCTGCCTGATACCAACGCTCGTAAGGGAGAACCGCTTTACAAGATAGGATCCGAAGCCACCGTCGATTATTTCTTCGGCATGGAGATGACAGCCAGCTTTACCCAGACTGCCAACGGCCTGGATGCGTGGGGACATGATATCATCTTCGAATTTTCAGGAGACGATGACTTCTGGCTGTATGTTGACGGCGAGTTAGTCCTTGACCTCGGCGGCGTACACTATGCTCAGGTCGGATCTGTAAACTTCCGTACGGGCAAAGTGACTGGCTCCGGTATTCCTGCTAATACTACTTTGTATAGTCTCTTCAAATCGAATTACCAGTCCAGAGGAATGAGCGAAGCAGAGATCAATGCTACGCTCGATGAGATATTCACTCTGAATGAAGAGGGCAATTATGTCTTCAAGGATTACACTAATCACGATATGAAGATGCTGTACATGGAGCGTGGCGCAGGTGCATCCAACCTGAAGATGCGTTTCAACCTCGCAGCTGTAAGACCGGGTACATTCCTCCTCAACAAGAAGCTGTCCGGAACTGATGAGGCTGAAAATGATCTGATCGAGTTCCCGTATCAGATCTACTACTACAGCAAGAAGGATGGAGGCGATCAGCCGCATCTCCTCGGTGCTGAAGATGGTGAATCTGAAATGGTCAAGTATCAGGGAACGACAAACACTGTGAAATATGCTGAGTCGTTCACGCCGGCAGGCGGAACTGAGGCGTATGATCACGTATTCTTCCTCAAACCGGGACAGACAGCAGAGGTCGAGCTGCCTGAAGATACTGACAGATACTATGTCGTAGAGTGCGGCGTCAACCCTGACGTTTATGATAAGGTCAAAGCGAATGACCAGGAGCTGACAGGTATCGATACCCAGAACAAAGTAGGCAAAACTGCAAGGCAGGATTACGCGACATCAGAGGCTTCAACGGAAAACAGATCTCAGGTCGATTATGACAACCATGTTCGCGATGGCGCGATGAGATCTATGACCATAGAAAAGATACTGTATGACTCTGACGGGATCAGGAGACTGCATTATCCTGAAGATAAGACCTGGTTCAATTACAGGCTGTATCTCGGTGATGAGAACGCGAACCCGGATGACCTTCCGTTAGCGAGTCTGTACTCATATTTCATCAAGAATAAGAATGATGAATACTGCAGATTCGTTGCAGGCGATCAGGAATTCCAGCCTGTTGAGTACAATGGTTCCACGATCACAGATTATTCTGTCCTCAGTGAATATATGGCTACTCTGTCCAGCGCAGAGAAGGAGACCATAGAGTTCATCACATCCATGAACGGATCGATCTCCAAGATCCCTGCTGACTATAAGGTCGAGGTAAGGAACCTCATAGCCGGCACGATGTTCAAGGTGGAAGAAGCAGAGCGTGAGATGCCTAAGGGATATACACTCAGGCTTGAAGACGGATATACACGTACTGATGCGGGGCATGAGGAAAACACCAGAACTGTCCCGATCTCAGGAACTATCGAGGTAGACAATGACCCTGAGCTCCATGTCAGCAACCAGAAGGGTTGGGGACTGACAGTCGAAAAGATCTGGACGGACAAAGACTTCATGGAAGTACACGATAACATATACTTTGCTGTATATGTGAACAAGGGCACATCTGATGATCCGGACTATGAGATGCTGGATAACACTGTCAGATGTCTCAAGAACAAAGAGACTTCGATATACTACTTCTTCGGTAATCTCCAGAGCGGTACACCTTTCGACAACTATGAAGTGCGTGAGGTGACTTTGACAGGAGACATAGAAGTGGATGGAGACGGCGTCGTTACCGGGTATGACAGCGTCACGCCTATCGAGGATGGTGGTACTCTGGTGATCGGCGGTCAGCCGGTTGGCGGAGAGTACAGAGAAGACGGATATGATTACAAAGTGACCTATGAACCGGGTGAGCAGACGACTCAGAACGAGAATGTCAGAACGGACAAAGTGACTAACTCTCGTGCGGGCATCAAGCTGCTCAAGACCGATTGGTATGGAGACCCGCTTGAAGGTGCGCAATTCACTCTCACGGATGAAGAGGGCAAGGATGTAGCTGCAGGATCTTACACTTCAACTGAGGATGGACTTATCACGATCGCTTACCTCTCGGCCGGAACTTACACACTGACCGAGACGAGAGTGCCTAGGGGATATGTCGTAATGAACAGACCGGCCACCATCACTTTGGACGAGGATGGAAAGGTCACAGTCAGCGGATTGAGCGAAGATTTCTATACTATCAGCACTGCTGATACGTCAATGGCTGCAACCATCACCTTCAAGAACAGAAATGCCGACCTCTTGGTGAAGAAGGTGGATGCTGTTCCGAATGATCAAGGCGTAAGAGATCCGCTTGAAGGTGCGCATTTTGCCCTGTACAGACAGGTGACTAATACTCAGGGCCAGAAGGTGAAAGATTTCACCCCGATGGCGGGTTATGAAGACATAGTAACTGACAGAAGCGGTATCCTTCATGAGATCACTTACGATCTCAATGCAGGCACTTACTACCTGACAGAGACTAAGGCGGCACAAGGCTACAACAAGCTGGGCGACGATATCTGCTTCACGATCGGAAGAGACGGAACGGTAGTCATCAACAGCGAGGACTACATGAAGGGCTGGATCACTCAGTCGATAGATCCGGAAACGGCAAGCGTTTCTTATATGATGACTATTCCTAACGGTAAGACTAAGAACGTCAGAGTCAAGAAGGTCAGTGCCGGAACGGATGAAGTTCTTGAAGGAGCGGAGTTCTTCCTGTACCATGCAGAAGACTATGATGATACGACTGATGCACCTAAGGAGGGCGCTGTACCTGTGACAACAGGTGTCACTGATACTGACGGCCTGATGTCTCTCGGCGCTCTTACTGTCGGTGAGTACAGGCTTCAGGAGACTGCAGCTCCGGACGGCTACTATCCGGCCGACTCAGCTATCAAGATATCTGTGACGGATAGCAAAGTCAGCTACATGCAGGGAGCAAGCAGTTCTGATGCTATATATATCGCAG
>SVCR01000039.1 GCA_015058265.1 Clostridiales bacterium | reverse complement strand
TATATACAGGACTTCTGTGAACGGATTCAGATCAACGGAGAGAATATTCCGCGTGAACGCCTTGCAGAGATCACAGTGGAACTGAAGGACGCAGCTGAGTCAATGGAAGACCATCCAAGCTGGTTCGAGATGGTTACGGCACTGGCGTTCAAGTATTATCTGGAAGAAAACTGCGATATAGTCGTACTCGAAGTCGGGATGGGCGGAGAACTCGACAGCACCAATGTCATTGACAAGCCTGAAGTCGCTGTACTCACCAACATCGGACTCGAGCATACTGAATATCTGGGTGATACGATCGAAGCCATCGCCGAGACTAAGAGCCGGATAATCAAACCCGGATGCAGGGTAGTCTCATATGACAATCAGCCTGAGGTAAAAGATATCATCTCACGTATCGCGGCAGAGAACGATGCTCCGGTTGTTTTCGCTGATCCCGCAGAGGTCAGGCTCATCAGCAGAGATCTGGACGGTCAGGTCTTCGAATGGGAGAGCGAAACATACTGCCTCCCGCTCCACGGAGATCATCAGCTGAAGAATGCTTCGGTAGTGATGGAGATACTTCGAGCTCTGCGTGAGCAAGGCTGGGATATCCCCCTCGAGGCGGTGAAGAAGGGCCTGGCTGAAGTGAAGTGGCCGGCCAGATTCCAGATCCTTGCAAGAGAACCGCTCTTCATACTGGACGGAGGGCACAATCCTCAATGCGCCGAGGCAATGACTGAGAGCTTGAGGGCTCTTCTGCCGGGACAGAAGGTCGACTTCCTGCTGGGGATACTCGCGGATAAAGACTACAGTCAGATGATAGACATACTCGCTCCTTACGCTGCATCATTCTACTGCATAGCTCCTGAAAATGAGAGAGCTCTCGGTGTGAGTGAGCTGACAGATGCGATAAGAGCAAGAGGCTTTGAAGCTCATGCCCATGACGACCTTGCCAAAGCCATGGATGCAGTCATGAACAGCGCGGCGGATAACGGCAGGCCGGCAGTGTGCTTTGGCTCGCTGTACCTCGCGGGAGAAGTGCTCAATGAGTTCACGGGAGTATACAAGAAATGGCTCAGGCGTAGGAAGGTCAAGGCGAGAGAGTCTTTATCTGAAGAAACGAGAGCTGCTGAGTCCGAAGAGATCTCCCTCAGGATCGCCGAACTGCCTGAATTCGCCAAGGCTCGAACGATCATGATCTATAACTGGACGAGAGGGGAGGTCAGACTGGACAGCCTGAGAGACACCGCGTCCGCTATGGGCAAGAGACTTGTCTATCCTAAATGCGTCACTAAGACGGAAATGATAGCTGTGGAGCCGGGAGAAGGTGAAGAGGCCTGGACCTCCGGTGCATTCGGCATCCGGGAACCTGATCCGGAACAAGGCAGAATCATCGAACCTGAAGACATCGACCTTGTGGTGGCGCCTTGCACTTCATTCGACGAAGAGTGCAGGCGGCTGGGAATGGGAGCCGGGTATTATGACAGATATCTGGAGAAGTGCAGGAATGCTGTTGTGATCGCGGCTGCTTTCGAAGATCAGAGAACAGTTGAAGTACCCGCAGAAGAATATGATGTACCTGTCGAGGCAGTAATAACAGAGAAGGCTGTATATAGAAAAAGCAGAACGGCAGATGCTGTCGTTTGATGTGTCCAAATATAAAAGCACAGATACCGGACCATCTACGGTGGATGACGGACAGCTTATAATAAATAAAGGATATGTCCGTTATGAGAATGAGCTGAAGAACCTCTAGAGGTTTTCGGCTTTCTTGATACGCTGCATCACGAATAGTAAAAAAAGGCATCCCGTTACATGTGTGTGACGGGATGCTGCTTATGTTAAATGATAATAAGGTGCTGAGACTGTTATCGATGGGTTGATCAGTCTTCAAGATATGTATTCATATATTTGTCCCAGACTTCATCCGGTACGAGTCTGCCGCCTGTTGCCCAGCAGATCTGGGTCGCATTGGCCATCGTCTCTTCATCGAGACCCCACATTTCAAGATAGTCCTGACCATCTTCGAACTTCTTGAGGCTGACCGGCCCTGTGAAAGCAGCGCAGCTCGACGGCTCGATGAAAACATCTTCAGTATCCTTGAGCATTCTCATATAGTCGAACAGAACTGCGTCTCTTACGGTAAAGTCTCCGGAAACCAGATTTCCGCACAGTCTTGTGACAAGGCCGGAAGGGCTGGCGCATGCGAGACCGTCAGCTGCAGACATTCCGGTCAGACCGAAGTCTGAGACGTTGCTGTCGTTGAATCTGCCTGAGGCTATTCCGATCAGTACTGAAGGGAAGAGAGTAGGCTCGCAGAAGAAGACGTGAGCATCATCTCCGAAGACTCTCTTGAGTCCGTAGCATACTCCGCCCGGAGCTCCTCCTACGCCGCAAGGGATATATACGATCAGAGGGTGATCCGCATCTACAGTGATCCCCATTTCCTCCAGCTGCCCCTTGAGTCTCTCAGCGGCAACAGCATATCCGAGGAACAGCGGCAGGGAATACTCATCGTCTACAAAGTAGCTCGTCGGATCGAGATCAGATTGTCTGCGGCCCTCCTGTACGGCCTTCGAATAATCGTCATCATACTCGATGACATCGACACCCTTGCTCCTCAGCATGTCCTTCTTCCACTGCCTTGCGTCAGCAGACATGTGGACTTTGACCTTGAACCCGAGAAAAGCGCTCATTATGCCTATCGACAATCCGAGGTTTCCCGTGGACCCGACCTGAACTGTGAACTTGCCGAAGAATTCCTTGAAGTCATCGTCAGCGAATCTCTCGTAATTATCTTCTTCAGTGATCATGCCGGCTTCGAGTGCAAGATCTTCGGCATGCTTGAGAACCTCGTAGATGCCGCCTCTGGCTTTGACCGAGCCTGCGATCGGCAGATGAGAGTCCATCTTGAGAAGAAGTCTGCCCGGTATATCGGCGTCATAAGCCTTGATAAGAGCGCTCTGCATCGCGCTGATCTCTCTGAGCGGAGATTCTATCAGACCGTCATCCTCTGCTGTTTCCGGGAAACACTTCTTGATATACGGTGCGAAACGGTGGAGCCTCTTCTCGGCGTCAGCAATGTCATCATCACTTACCACCAGCTGGCATACGCCGTCGACAAGACTGAACGGCAGATGCGCGTCATTGATCCACAGAGTCTCTTTCTGATCGGCAATATCTTTGAAAACAGGATCAGCTTCGATCATCTTCTTTGCGTATTCTTTTATGCTCATAGCGACCTCCTTCCGGGTGGTTGATATCTAATGTAAGTATATTACAAATTCTGTGTTCTGCTCTGTTTTTCTGATGTACGTTCCCGGCCTTTGCTCCCTGTATCCGCCGGTATCAGAGTCGATGCGATCACACATGCAAGGATTATCGCCGAACCCGTGATGCCTGCCGGAGAAAGCCTCTCTCCGAGCAGGAAGAAAGAGAAGACCGCGGTCATCACCGGTGCCAGACTTTGGAGAAGAGATACTTCCCGGTCAGATATCTTCATCAGAGCCAGATTCTGAAGAAGATAACCGAGCAAAGTGCATGTGACAGCGAGGTACAGGATGATCGCCCCAGCCTGAGGGGTGATCGGTTCGATGTGAAGCCCTCCTTCGAACATGAAGCATGCAGCAGTTGCCAATACAGATGAGCAGCCCGCCTGCAGCGCAGTCAGGCTTACGGGATCGACAGAGTCAAGAGATTTAAGACTGAATACCAGCGCTGATGCCCTTAATACAGCATCGCATATCGCAAGAGCTTCGCCGAGGCCGAATCCTGACAGCCCTCCTTTGACACAGAGGAGATACAGGCCTGCAAGAGCGAGGATCTGTATCACAAGATGCTGCCACCTGTACCTGGTGCGGTAGAGCAGGAACGCGATAGCGGGAGTCAGCACTACAGAAAGTGACCGCAGGAAAGCGACCGAAGTAGCAGGCGCCATGGCCAGCGCTACATTGCCGATGAGATAGCTCATGCTTATGCAGAGGCCCGGAATGAGCCAGACCTTGAGAGGCGTTGTCTTTAATGTATTGATGATACGTTTGCCGAACAAAGCGGCAAGTATTATGAATGCGATCGAGTACCGTATCGAAAGAAGGGTGTAGACAGGTGTCACTTCATACGCGACCTTGGAGATCGGATCACCATAGCCGTAGAAAAGCGACTGCAGTAATATCAGCAGCGCAGGCCATTGGCTTTTTATTAATGAAGATCGTGAGTCTTTGTTCATTTTACCGGGTGCCGGCTGCCGCGTGAGCCGGGCAATGACGCAGCGATCTGAATAACAGTATTTATGTGTATTGTACACACAGAAAAATATCAGCGTCAATATATGAGGAAAAAGTTGCGGTTTTCAGAAATTCACGAGACTGACCTTTTTCAGGGTGGTTTGGTATCATATAATATAGTGTAAAAGAAACTGAAAATGAGAAAGGGGTCGTTATGTTCAGAAAGATGAGAAGGAGTCCGCAGGCTCTCAGCAAGGAAGAGATCGTCGAAGTACTGAAGAAGGAGACAAGAGGAGTCCTTTCGGTCATCGGTGATGACGGATACCCTTACGGAGTTCCTATCAATCACTATTATGATGAGGAGACCGGAAAGCTGTACTTCCACGGAGCGAATTTCGGCCACAGAGTCGATGCCATAAAGAGAGATCCTAAGGTTTCATATTGTGTGTTCGGTCAGGATACTCAGAAAGAAGGAGATTGGGCAAAGTATGTTCGCAGCGTCATTGTTTTCGGCAAAGCGGAATTGATCGAAGATCTTGACGAGGTTATCAAATGGAGCCGTAAGTTGTGCAGCAAGTTCCCTTGCACTGAGGAATATATTGAATCTGAGATCGCCAAGGATGCAGGCAGGACTCTATGCTTTGCGATCAATATCGAGGACATCAACGGAAAACTCGTACATGAAGCGTAATTAATATTTTTGAAAAAGCTCGGAGGGAATATGAATATAATTCATGTTTCAGATCTTCATCTGGGTAAGTCTATACATGGCGTGTCAATGGTCGAAAATGGTGACCAGACAGTATGGGTAGACAGATTCCTGGCAACAGTAAAGGACATATCTCCTCAGGCTGTTGTCATAGCAGGAGATGTATACGATCGGAGTGCTCCGGCAGAGGATGCTGTCGCGTTGTTCAGCAGACTGCTGACGGGGATCAACGATATGGGGATCCCTGTCATGACTGTCGCCGGCAATCACGATTCAGTGCATCGGCTCGCATATGCCGGACCGGTCCTGTCCAAGCAAGGGCTGTATTTCTCCCGCAGTCTGTCGCAAACAGCAGAACTTGAGCATGTAACCCTCAATGATGGATACGGCGCAGTCACATTCTGGCTGATGCCGTATGTTTTTCCTGCGCTCATATCCCGTGCTCTGGGAGATGACAGTCTTAAAGACTACGATTCGGCAGTCAGAGCACTGATCTCGGCTCAACCGATCAATGAGGCTGAGAGAAATGTGCTGATCGCGCATCAGAATGTGACATTCAACGGAAAAGAAGCTGAAAGAGGCGGATCTGAATCCATGATCGGAGGAGTAGGGCAGATAGAAGTCAGCGCCTTCGATGCTTTCGATTATGTCGCTCTCGGGCACATCCATGCATCATACAGTGTCGGGCGCGACAGTGTCAGATATGCAGGCTCACCGCTTTGCTATCACTTTGATGAGACGCGCCAGAAGAGCAAAGGACCTGTCCTGGTCGATATCGGGCCTAAGGGAGAGCCGGTCAGGACTGAGACTCTTATCATAGAGCCGCTCCATCCGATGAGGGAGATCAGGGGAAGCTATGAAGAAATAAGAGATGCCGAATTGTCAGATAAGAGAACAGGGGAGTATATCAGCATCATACTCGATGACCGCAGAGTGACTACTGAGATAGCGGCTTTCTTCAGGGAATTGTACAAGGACAGGGACAGTGTCCTTATGGAGATAAAGTCAGCCTACAACCGCTTTGCGGGCGAATTACCTCAGATGGACTCGGGCAGCGCTAAGGAAAGATCCACAGAAGAGCTGTTTGCAGACTTCTATTCGGAGAGAAACGGCGGGGAGCCGCCGGAAGAAAAGGACTATCTGCTGATGGATCATGCAGGTGAGTTAATGAGACACGCGTCCGATCTGCGCACAGGTCCGGGACAGGAAGTGATCGATAAATTTGTCGATTACCTGTTAAGACAGGAGGTGGAGTGATGAAGCCGCTTTTACTTGAAATGACGGCCTTCGGCTCTTATGCCTCGAAGACAGTCATACCATTCGACAAGCTGGATCACGGTTTATATCTGATCACCGGAGATACAGGTGCGGGCAAAACCACCATCTTCGACGGTATCATGTTCGCTTTGTACGGAGTTGCGAGCGGTAATGACCGTTCGAAAGGGTCCGCAGCGATCATGCACTGCGATCATGTTCCGAAGTCTGTGGACACAGAGGTGACGCTGAAATTCACTCAAGGCGGTAAAGTATATACGGTCAGCAGAAAACTGCATTTCAGGAAAATTCGCGGCACAGCGGATCAGTACGGAGATGCTGTACCAAGCGCTGTTCTTATAGAACCGGACCGCGATCCAACAGAAGGCGCGGGAAAAGTATCTGCAAGATGTGCCGAGATCCTCGGATTGGATCAGAACCAGTTCCGCAAGATAATAATGCTCGCGCAGGGTGAATTCATGCAATTCCTCAAGGCGGACAGCGACGGGAAGATGGATATCCTGAGCAAGCTGTTTGACGATTCGGAGTATCTTTACTACCAGAACCTGTTCATCGGGGCAAGGGATGAACTGGGAAGAACAAGAGCAGGAAAGGTCTCGGAGCTGAAAGGATTGATGGAGGTAACCTTCATTAATCCTGCCGAACCTGACAGAGTTGAAGATGCTGATGATGAAGTTGATGATGAAGGGCCGTCATTCCTGGCGGGAGATCCGAAACTGTGTGATGATCTCTCGGAGCTCGTAGTCAGAGAGAGCGATGAGCTGAAGCAGCTGAAAGCTGAAAGAGATAAAGTGGGTAAGGCCATAAATAAGCTCAATACAGAAAGAGGGGCGGCAGAGGAGATCAATAAGCAATTCGATGAGCTGAAGAATAACAAAGCTCATCTTGAGAAGCTCCGCGAAGAGGAAGAAAAGTATAGCAAACGAGAAGAACTGATGGGGAGAGCAGAGATCGCTCTGCACAAGGTCCGTCCGGCAGAACAGCTATATGAAAGGGCCGTCGCGGCTCTGGAGCAAACGAAGAGAGAGATCGATATCCTGACAGACGAAGTCAAAGCTCTTGATACATCGCTGGCGGCCGCGGAGAAAGCAGTCAGGTCAGATGAGCCGGTTGTCAAAGAAATAGAAGAAATAAACACAAAGATCGATTCGATCAACTCTCATATGCCTGAGTACAGCAATATCCGTACCAAGCAGCAGGAGAGAGAGCAGGCATCCGGTGATCTGGAAGCTCTCAGAAAGAAGAAATCAAGTTCAGAAGAGGAACTGGAAAGCCTCAAAGGAGATCTTTCCCGTCTGAAAAACAGAGAAAAGGAGTTGGAAGGCATAGACGCAAGAGCAGAAGGCCTTTCCAACAGCTACAAGTCCGCGAAGGAAAGAAGAGAGCAGCTGGCCGGCGAGAATGGGATAAGAGCCGAGGTCGGAGCGATCCTTGGAGATGAACACAAACTGGAAGGAATGCAGCAGGAACTGAAGACTTTGACCGGATCCGCGATAGCTGCTTCAGACAAATATAACGATCTGTATAAGAAATTCATAGCCGGGCAGGCCGGATTGATCGCGGATGATATCCGTCGAATGATCGAGTCGGATAACAGGGCTGTCTGCCCTGTTTGCAGAACAGAATTAAGCCATGCGGAAGTCGGCAGACTGGCTGAGCGTTCGGAGGACACACCTGAGAGAAGCGCGGTCGATGATGCACGTGACGCAGCAGACAGCGCAGAAAAATCCCGAAGCAAGAAGCAGACAGATGTTGAAGTGCTTGCTGCGGAGATCATGAAACGCAAGGAAGCGATTCTCGGCAGAGCCGGCACCATCATTGCAGAGAATGTCGACTGGGATATTCTGGCATCGGATCACTTCCTCGATGATGAGATCCTTCGCACCGAGCAGCAGGAGAGCCGCCTTGCCGATGAATATTCAGAGGCGGAACAGCTGAAGAATGAACGAGCAGGGTGCAGGACTAAGATCACAGAGATCGAGGGAGCTATAGAAGACAATCAGAAAGTCATAAACGGACTTGCTGAAGAGGAGAAGAACAAGGAAGGCAGGATCAGAGAACTGGATGCTGCGATAATTCAGATCAGAAAGGGCTTGGAATACGAAAGTGAAGAGGCAGCTGTGGCAGCTCGTCATGAATTTACAGATCAAAGAGACCTTAAGAAAGCTTCTGTTGAGGCTCATGCCAATGAGCTGAAGAAAGTGAAAGAAGCATGTGATCAGAAGAAGGGCAGCCTTGCAGCCAAGGAGAGTTCGATAAGCGGATTGTCTTCAGACGCGGAAGAGGCACGTACTGCCAGGGACAATATTGTCATGGAGAGCGGCTTCGCAGATGCGGAGGAAGCACGAGCCGCTATGGCTGTTATCGGCGAATCAGACGGGGATGTCTGGCTCAGCAATGAAAAGGCTCAGATATCTGCATACAGAAACGACATCGCGGTAACGAACAAGCAGATAGAGACCCTCGCTGCGATGACGAACGGGAAGGAATATGCGGACATCGAGGCGCTGGATAACAGGCTTGACGAGCAGGGAAGAGTGCGCGATGAACTGAATGACATATGTAATCAGAAAGAAAGCATCCTGGCCAATCATGTTCTCGTCAGGGACAAAGCAAAGGGAATAACAGCCGATCTGGAAGAGACCTCGGCAGCATGGGAGAGGATCCGTAAGCTCGCCGAACTCGCTGAAGGCGCCACCGGTGAAGGCGGCAAGCTGAGCTTTGACCGGTATGTGATGGGCGCTGTCTTCAGAGAAATAATCGATATGGCAAATCTCCGCATGGAACAGATGAGCGGAGGAAAATACGAACTGGTGCATAAGGTCGGAGCGGGAAGGAAGAATGCCAAAGCAGGGTTGGAAATAGAAGTGCTGGACAACAACACCGGTCTGATGCGCAGCTCTGATTCACTTTCAGGAGGGGAGAAGTTCTTCACCTCTCTGGCACTTGCCCTCGGACTTTCGGATGTCGTACAGAATCACGCCGGAGGGAAGCAGATGGAAGCTCTGTTCATTGATGAGGGCTTCGGCACATTGAGTGACGAGATCCTCGACAGAGCTCTCGAAGTCCTTGAGCAGCTGACAGACGGAGACAGGCTTGTCGGAGTCATTTCACATGTTGACAGACTGGATGAAAGTATTCCGCAGAAGATACTTGTCAGGAACGGAGACAAGGGCAGCAGCATAGAGATGCTTATTTCGTAGTTGGATCTTCGATTAAGAGTAAAGAAGACTGTTTCCCGGCAAAATTTCAAAAAAAAGAGCGAAGAATATCACTTAGAAATGCAAGTCTCAAATAGAGGCTTGTATTTTTATTGTACAATTTTCTACGCAATAATTCTGATATTCGCTTGCAACAATCAAAACAATTGGGTAAAATTCTCCCATATTTTTTAGAATTCCGCAAAAAGGGGGTGTATGCCATGAAGATCACTGTTGTTGGGGGAGGCAATATAGGAACGCAGTTTGCTGCTCACAGCGCTGAAAAAGGACATGCTGTAACCGTGTTCACATCTAATCCTTCACTTTTCGGCGATCATCTGACTGTCGTCAACAAAGCGGGTGAAGTAATTCATGAGGGATGCATATGCGCCGCGACTAATGATCCTGATGAGGCATTTCGCGATGCGGATATGATCATGATCACAATGCCGCCTACGATGATGATCCCACTCTCAGAGATAATATTTGATCATACGGACAGCCATACGATCATAGGCTTTGTTCCGGGAAACGGCGGGTTTGAGCTGGCGTTCAGGAACTGTATGGACAGAGGAAATGTGGTCTTCGGGATAGACCGTGTCCCGGCGATCGCAAGACTGACAGAGCGAGGCAGAACAGTCTGCTGCTCCGGATATAAGGAAAGACTGTATGTTGCCGCTATCCCGGCTGATCATACAGAGGAGTGCAGTGCGCTGATCGAAAGCATCTATGATATCCCTTGTACCAGGCTGCCGGGATTGATGGCTCTAACGCTGACGCCGTCTAAT
>SVCR01000038.1 GCA_015058265.1 Clostridiales bacterium | reverse complement strand
GCCTTGCGTGCTACCAGCGGTGCTTCGATCTCCATCTGGGTCACGGTCGGTCTGAGAGACTTCCTTCTTACAATTTTGTACATTACTTGCTCCTCCCTTAAGTAATGAGCCTGCTAAAAAAACTTGTATGGGTCATGCCCTATGTCCGGGCAGACCCATATGCACCCTATTTAACGGATCGCATGTTTCTTTTAGGTATGAAGATGGGGCATGCCGGTATCTTGCCGGATGCCCCTTACATTTAACTATTCAGCGCTGAAGCTGTCCTTTCCTACACTGCAGAGTGGGCATGCCCAATCATCAGGAAGATCCTCGAATGCTGTTCCAGGTGCGATACCATTGTCAGGATCGCCAACTGCAGGATCATAAACATAACCGCAAACGTCACATACATACTTATCCATAGTTATTCCTCCTCGTTATATATCTGTGGTTGGCTGTTCACTGCCCAGCCTCTACGCAACAATTCTACAATTATTTGGCAAGTAAATCCACAGTATTCTTTCTTTTTTCAGTTGAGAAATATACAGTATTTATACATAAGTATTTCTAATCATAAGCATTAATGATTATAGTTTTACTTCATTTAAATCCCGGCCTATAATAAAGACAACAAGAAGAGTTAAGCAGAACTTAACGGAAATTGCTGAAAAGCAGATTTCGATCCGGATAAATCTTGTAAGTAATCTTCAAACCGATTTAGGGATATAAGAAGGAGGTATCGTCATGTTGATCGAAGGAATCATTATCGGAGTAATGTGCGCAATGTACGCAGGCGCTGTAACGGTCATGGAAGATGTCGAACTTAAAAATGAGAAGCTCAATAAATAGTATATTTCAACTGAACGATCATATTTACAGAATCATTATCTTCCCATAATACATATATTTTCCTATCGAAAACACCCGGTTCATTTTGATCCCGGGTGTTTTTCATGTATAGATGATGCATCTTAGATTTAAGTTTATTCCGCAGGACGTGTAAGGGAACGCACCGCATAGTCCAGAAATTTCTTGGAAGCAGCAGTCATGTGTTCCTCGGACGTGTATGCTATCCCGAATGTCACTGTTGAAGGGGGATCCAGCGGCAGCTTGACCAGATGATCATTCCAGTACTGCGCTGCCAGCTCATTGCATATCGTCACACCCAGTCCCATCCTGACCATGGCCAGAGCGGCCGGAGTGTCATACGTCTTATACTTTACTTGCGGCTTGATGTGGCTGTTGTTGAATATCTCAAGTATCTCCGCATCATTGCCCCACGAGGTCATGATGAACTGATCTTCTGCCAGCCTTGAAACCGGATAGCTGTCATCTGATGCACAGATGTGACCCTCAGGCACAACAGCTATCATCTCTTCATCTGCCAGAGGTATCCATTCGTAATCCATCGGTTCGGCATAAGCCAGAAAGCCCATATCCGCTTCATGCTGATCGAGATGCTGGAATATTTCCTGCCTTACCCCTTCCATGATGCTGAATTCTATATGGGGATAATCTGCCTGAAAGTTCCTGACCAAGCCGGGCAGCCATGTCGTCGCTACGCTCGGATATGCAGCAATGGTCAGATTACCTACAGACAGTCCCTGCATTTCCTCAGCAAGCTCATACATCTCCTTCTCCCGCGCAAGATATGATCTGACGATCGGAAGCAGTCTCATGCCTTCTGTCGTCGGCTTCACACCTTTCTTAGATCTTATCAGGAGATTCAGCTTCAGATCCTTCTCAAGAGCCGCAACGAGCTGACTGATCGCTGACGGAGTATAGCCCATGGCTTCGGCAGCCGCTTTGAAGCTGCCTCGCTCAGCTGATTCAAGAAAAGCCCTGCACCTTGCGCTTTCCATTTCCTACTTGAAATACCTCACTGCGCTTTCAAACATGTGGATGAAATACTTGCCTTCAACGTTCTTATACAGTCCTTTTCCGACTCTCTCTGCGTGAGCCATCTTACCGAACACTCTGCCGTCCGGTGAAGTGATACCTTCTATCGCATGCATCGATCCGTTAGGATTGAATCGGATGTCTCCCGTCGCATTGCCGTCGAGATCCACATACTGAGTTGCGACCTGTCCGTTGATGATCAGCTTTCTGATCAGCTCTTCCGGAGCGATGAACTTGCCTTCTCCGTGTGATACAGGAGCGGAGTAGATCTCTCCTACCTCAGTGTTCCTGAGCCATGGCGACTTGTTTGAAGCGACTCTGACTCTTACTATCTTGGACTGATGTGATCCGATAGTGTTGTATGTCAGTGTTGGGCAGTTTTCATCAGTATCTATGATCTTGCCGTAAGGAACGAGTCCGAGCTTGATCAGCGCCTGGAATCCGTTGCAGACTCCGCACATCAGACCATCCCTGTTATCGAGAAGGTCCGTTACCGCATCGCTGACAGCCGCATTACGGAAGAATGCTGTTATGAATTTGGCCGATCCGTCAGGTTCATCTCCGCCCGAGAAGCCTCCCGGTATGAATACCATCTGTGAATTCTTGAGAGCTTCCGCGAAATTCTCTACGGATCTCTTGATATCCTCAGATGAGCGATTCCTGATGACCATGATCTCCGGCTTTCCGCCGGCTTCTCTTACTGCGCGCGCACTGTCGTATTCGCAGTTCGTGCCCGGGAATACCGGGATCAGGACCTTAGGCTCTGCCTTCTTATAAACTGTGGTAGGCCATGTCTTTGCTCTGTAGCTGATGTTGTCTACAAGACCGACCTTATTATCTACATTAGCAGGGAATACACTCTCCAGCTTGCCCTCATACAGGAACAGCAGATCGCCGATCTTGACTGATTCTCCATTCCATGTGATAGCAAGATCAGATGAAGTGGTTCCGAGAACTCTCGCATCTATTCCTCTGCCGAATGATACGTCCTCATTAAGCTCGAGTATCATGCTTCCGTATGAATATCCGAACAGCTCATCGAGGCTGAGAACATCACTGCTTCCGTCAGACAGGAAATCCATGCCGATGCCGTTTCCGTATGTCATCTTCATGACAGCCTCAGCGACACCTCCGATCCCCGGAGTGTACGCCGCGGCGACTTTGCCCTCTCTGACAAGCTCAGCTGTCTTATTCCAAAGTCTCATCAGGGACTCTGTTCTCGGAAGACCTCTGCCGACGCCGTTGTCATCAGACTCCGCCTCAGGTACCAGCATTACGACCTTATGACCGGCAGCTTTGAATTCAGGTGATACGATGTTGCCCACCTTGTCCATCGTTACTGCGAAGGATATCAGTGTAGGAGGAACATCGATGTTCTCGAATGTGCCGCTCATTGAGTCCTTGCCGCCGATGGAGCCGATCCCAAGTCTCATCTGAGCTTCGAATGCTCCGAGCAGTGCGGCAAGCGGAAGTCCCCATCTTGCCGCATCACTTCTGAGTGATGGGAAGTATTCCTGAAATGACAGATATATATCCTCGAACGAAGCACCTGTAGCGATCAGCTTGGAGATCGATTCGATAACTGCCAGATATGCTCCGTGATAAGGCGAAGCGGATGAGATATAAGGATTGAAGCCCCATGACATCAGTGAGCAGTCATCGGTCTGTCCGACTTCGAGCGGGATCTTGTGTACCATCGCCTGTATCGGGGTCAGCTGATTGCGGCCTCCGAACGGCATCAGGACTGTTCCTGCTCCGATCGTTGAGTCGAATCTCTCTGACAGACCTCTCTTCGAGCATGTATTCAGATCTGCAGCGACTTTATTATACAGTTCGCCGAAGCTCTTTCCTTCTTCATAGAGTCCGGTGCTCTTCCAGTCTCCCGGAGCCGCAGGAGCGATCGTGATGTGCTTGTCCGCTCCGTTGGAGTTGAGGAACTCGCGGGAAATATCTACTATCTTGTTGCCGTTCCAGTACATAACGAGTCTCGGTTCCTCAGTGACCTCAGCCACCTGAACACACTGAAGGTTCTCTTCAGCTGCGAGCCTCATGAATTCGTCTCTGTCAGATGCGGAAACGACACATGCCATTCTTTCCTGCGATTCGGAGATGGCAAGCTCAGTACCGTCGAGTCCGTCATATTTCTTAGGGACTGCATCAAGGTCTATCTTAAGGCCATCAGCCAGCTCGCCGATAGCAACACTTACACCGCCTGCACCGAAGTCATTGCACTTCTTGATCAGACGTGTAGCATTTCCGTTCCTGAACAGTCTCTGTATCTTACGTTCTTCAGGAGCATTACCCTTCTGTACCTCGGCGCCGCATGTCTCGACCGAATGCGAGTCATGTGCCTTGGATGAGCCGGTAGCTCCGCCTATTCCGTCGCGTCCGGTCGAGCCGCCGAGCAGCAGGACAACATCGCCCGGCTCAGGCCGCTCTCTCCTTACGTTGACAGCCGGAGCGGCCGCCATGACGGCGCCGACCTCCATTCTCTTGGCTGCATATCCCGGATGATATATCTCGTCTACCATTCCGGTACAGAGTCCGATCTGATTCCCGTAGCTTGAATAACCCTTGGCTGCTGTAGTCGTGATGGAACGCTGAGGCAGCTTGCCCTGTATTGTCTCTGAGACAGGCTGAAGCGGATCTGCGGCTCCTGTAACTCTCATTGCTGAATAAGCATATGCTCTTCCTGAGAGCGGGTCTCTGATGCATCCGCCAAGGCAGGTCGCAGCGCCTCCGAACGGCTCTATCTCAGTAGGGTGATTGTGTGTCTCATTCTTGAAGAGCAGGAGCCACGGCTCGTCTACTCCGTCAACCTGCACGTTGACTTTTACCGTGCAAGCATTTATCTCTTCAGACTCATCGAGCTTGTCGAGTCTTCCCATCTTCTTCAGATACTTGACCGAGATGGTAGCCAGATCCATAAGGCATATCGGCTTGGTACGACCGAGTGTCGCCCTTGTAGCGAGATAATCGTTATATGCCTTCTGGAGCAAAGCGTCTTCGAATCTGACTTCGTCTATGACGGTTCCGAAAGTCGTATGTCTGCAGTGGTCAGACCAATAAGTATCGATCATCTTGAGCTCGGTTATGGTCGGATCCCTGAACTCGGTTCCGCCGAAATAGTCTATGCAGAGCGCAAGATCTGCTTCGTCCATAGCCAGCCCCATTGACTTGATGTAGTTTCCGAGCTGGTCATCGCTCATGCTGATGAATCCTCTGAGTGTTTCAACTGTTTCAGGGATCTCATATTCGACTGCCAGTGTTTCCGGCATCGACAGCATAGCTTCTCTGGTCTCAACAGGATTGATAACATATTTCTTTACCGCGTCGATCTCTTCTTCGCTCATCTGACCGTACAGAACATATACTCTTGCAAACCTTATAGTAGGTCTTTCACCCTGAGATATGATCTGTATGCACTGCTCCGCTGAGTCAGCTCTCTGATCGAACTGTCCAGGAAGTGCCTCGACTGCAAACACAGCAGCAGGATCTCCGCCTGTTACTTCTTTAAGATCTGATGCGACATTGTCAAGCTGAGGCTCGGCGAATACCTTGTAAATGCATTCGTTGAACAGCCCCTCGTCTATATTCTCAGCATCATATCTGTTGATGATCCTGACATTCTCGATGCTGCTTATTCCCAGCAGTGTTCTCGCGTCATTTCTGAGTCCGGCTGCTTCATTAGCAAGCCCTTCTTTCTTCTCTACATATACTCTGTAGACCATGCTTTTCTCCCGTTCGATAAAAGTAATAACTTGTGTTTGGATCTGATCACAGCGCTTTGAGCGCTTTCTGTCCGATGTCGACTCTGTAGTATTTATTGGCAAAGTCGATCTGATCCAGCATCTCATATGATGCTTCTATAGCTTCGGCGAGTGATGCCTCTACCGCTGTAACACCGAGAACTCTTCCTCCCGATGTGAGAAGCTTTCCGTCCTCTTCAGCTGCTCCCGCTACGAATACATGAGGCCATATCTCATCCGGCATGGTGATCTCATAGCCCTTCTCATAGCTCACAGGATATCCTTCAGAAGCAGCAACTACGCAGCATGCATAACCGCTCTTCCATTTTACATCGATATCACTGAGTCTCTCCTCCGTGACAGCCTGCATGATAGTCAGCAGGTCTGTATCAAGAAGCGGCAGCACGACCTGGGTCTCCGGATCGCCGAATCTGCAATTGTATTCGATGACCTTAGGTCCGTCCGCGGTTATCATAAGTCCGAAGTACAGGCAGCCCTTGAAAGTCCTGCCTTCCTCGTTCATAGCGCGCATTGTCGGGATGAATATCTCGTTCATGCACCTTTCCGCTACTTCATCTGTATAGTACGGATTAGGCGCGACAGTTCCCATCCCGCCTGTATTGAGGCCTGTATCACCATCGCCTGCACGCTTGTGATCCATAGAGCTGACCATCGGCACCACCGTCTTGCCGTCTGTAAAGCTGAGTACTGAGACCTCCGGTCCTTCCAGATACTCCTCTATAACGATACGGTCTCCGCTGGCACCGAATTTGTGATCCTGCATCATGCTGCGGACAGCATCACATGCTGCTTCCCTTGTCTCCGCAATTATTACACCCTTTCCGAGAGCAAGGCCGTCAGCCTTGATGACTGTCGGGATAGGCGCAGATTCCAGATAATACAGAGCGTCCTCGAGATTATCAAACGTCTGATACCTTGCTGTCGGTATTCCGTACTTCTTCATCAGATTCTTGGAGAACACTTTGCTCCCCTCGATGACTGCCGCTTTGGCATCCGGACCAAAGCACGGTATCCCTATATTGTTCAGAGCGTCAACGCAGCCCATGACCAGCGGATCATCCGGTGCGACCACCGCGTAATCAGGATGCATCTTCTTCGCAAAGTCCACGATACCATCGATATCTGTCGCTTTGACCGGGTAGCATTCTGCATCCTTCGCGATGCCGCCGTTGCCCGGCAGTGCGTATATGGTATCTACGTTTTCATTTTCTTTGAGCTTCTTTATGATAGCGTGCTCACGCCCGCCGCCTCCGACGACCAGAATCTTCATCGCTTGCTCCCTTCCGGCAATGACCGCAATTAGTGGTGGAAAAGTCTCATTCCCGTGAATGCCATGACGATGCCGAGATCATCGCAGCACTTGATGACCAGATCATCTCTGATCGATCCGCCCGGCTCAGCGATATAGCTGACTCCGGAAGCTGCTGCTCTCTGGACGTTGTCATAGAACGGGAAGAACGCATCAGAACCGCAGCTTACGCCGGTAATAGTATCGAGATAAGTTCTCTGTTCTTCTGCTGTAAATCTTTCAGGCTGTTCTGTGAAGTATTTCTGCCATACTCCTTCAGCACAGCAATCCTCTTCGTTCTTATTAATATATGCATCGATGACATTGTCTCTGTCCGGACGTTTGATGTCATCCCTGAACGGCAGGTTGAGTACCTTGTCATGCTGACGCAGGAACCATGTATCAGCTTTGCCTCCTGCGAGTCTGGTGCAGTGTACTCTTGACTGCTGTCCGGCACCGACTCCGATAGCCTGTCCGTCATAGGCGAACGCTACGGAGTTTGACTGTGTATACTTGAGTGTGATAAGGGCAACGATCAGATCGCGTACTGCCTCTTCAGGCAGCTCCTTGTTTGCAGTAACTACATTGGAAAGCAGTTCTCTGTCGATCTTGAAGAAGTTGTGGCCCTGTTCGAATGTGATCCCGAATACCTGCTTATGCTCTTTCTCAGGAGGCATATAATCAGGATCGATCTTAACGATATTATAATTTCCGTTTCTCTTGCGATGGAGTATCTCGAGAGCTTCATCAGTATATCCCGGCGCGATAACTCCGTCTGAGACCTCTCTTCTGATCAGCTTAGCTGTAACAGCATCGCACTCATCTGAGAGAGCTACCCAGTCTCCGAAGGAACACATTCTGTCTGTTCCCCTTGCGCGGGCATATGCGCATGCCAGAGGAGAATCGTCCAGACCTTCTACGTCATCAACAAAGCATGCTTTCTTGAGCTTGTCAGGCAGTACTGTTCCTACAGCTGCGCTTGTTGGGCTGACGTGCTTGAAGGATGCTGCTGCCGGCATGCCGAGCGCTTCCTTGAGTTCCTTGACAAGCTGCCATGAATTGAGAGCATCGAGGAAATTGATGTATCCCGGTCTTCCGCCGAGGATCTCTATTGGCAGATCGCTGCCGTCATCCATATAGATACATGCAGGCTTCTGGTTAGGGTTGCATCCGTACTTGAGTTCAAATTCTTTCATAATTGTCTCCTTCCTTCATCCCCCTGCGTATATTACTTGCTGTGCTTGTTTAAAATACGATCTTCTGATGCTCCGCTGATGAGATCTGTATAGCGTACGTAGAG
This sequence comes from Clostridiales bacterium, assembly GCA_015058265.1. The sequence goes on along the minus strand of SVCR01000038.1, from coordinate 1,977 downwards.
CGAGATCTTATTGTCTTCGTCAAGCGCATTCCATATCTCGTCTGTGAACGCATCGATATCATCAGGTACAGCTATCCTGGTCGGTTCACCGCTGAATGTCGGCAGAGGAGATCCGTCGCACTCATAGGTGTGGATAAAGTGGCCGAGGCCAGGCAGTGGTTCATAGTCAAAGCCGAATCTGTTGCATCCGCTTCCTTCCGCATCAGCACTCTTGAGAATGCTCATTGAATATGTGAAGCCGGCCTTGTCATCGAATACAGCTTCAGCGCTGATCCTCGGTGTCAGGTTAGGTGCGTCAGGCTCGAAGCATCTTGACTTGAGTGCAGTATAGAAATCTGATCCGCTTACGAGAGCATCACAGATAGTATCTGTCTGGTTGCCGTTAGTAACGATAAGATGATTCTCAAATGTCCTTACCGCAGCATAGATGATGAGGCTAGGGTCTTTGAGTTTGGACATTTCAAAAGGCTCAGTGAATATGACACCGTTCTTCTTGACGAAGACTCTGTTCCTTGAGTTCTCCGATCTGCCCATAATAAAATACGCGATGACAGCCTTGGATCCGTCTGCAGACTCACCAACTACTATCCCGCGTCCCGGATAACTGTTTCCCTTAACTGCTTCGCTAAAGCTCATGACCTTATAAGTATCCATTCCCTCTGTGATCCGTCCTTTCTGGATTGCTTTGATAATAATATGTGATCAGTATTTCATAGCGACTGCGTGATCTCGCTGCAGATCTTCTCTACAGATTCCGGCAGTATGACCCATTCTGCCTGCTCCATCACACGTCTCTGAAGTATCTCCGGTGTGTCTCCCTCTTCCACATATACCGCCTTCTGAGCTATGATCTCTCCCCCGTCGGCGATCTCGTTGACATAATGGACAGTCGCACCTGTCACTTTGACACCTCTCTTAAGAGCCGCTTCGTGAGGGATCAGGCCGTAATAACCGTCCCCGCAGAATGCAGGTATCAGTGAAGGATGTATGTTTATGATCCTGTGATCATAGTCCTTGACAAAGTCCTCGCTCAGGATCATGAGGAAACCTGCCAGTACGATAAGGTCGATCTCATGCTCCTCAAGGAGCTCTCTTACTCTTGCCTCGAAGCCTTCCTGTCCGCCGTATTCCTTGCGAGTTACCACATGCGCTTCAATACCGGCATTCGCAGCACGCTCGACCGCATCTGCGTTCTTCCTGTTGGCGATGACCAAAGCGATCTCTCCGTGGCTTATGATTCCCGACTTCTCCGCATCTATCAGCGCCTGGAGATTGGTCCCTCCTCCGCTGACGAGCACAGCTACTTTAGCTTTTCTATCCATGTAGACCTTCCTGACCGTCTGCACCCGGCTTCCGCCATTATGTGAAATTCTCATACAGGACAATATCCGCTGCGCCAACCGGTGCAGCGGTTTTAAGATCTGTCCTGATACTATCCTATCTTATTACACACTTTAAATCAAATAGTGCCTCAGATTATTTCGATTTTGTCAGCGGAGCGGACTATCTCTCCTATTACATAGGCATCCTCTCCGTTGGCTCTCAGTATCTCAAGCGCTCTGTCAACATCCTCCGGAGCTGTGATGATCGACATACCAACACCCATATTGAATGTGTTGAACATGTCATGCTCGGATATCGCTCCTACCTCCTGTATCATGTTGAAGATCGGCAGGACTCTGACATCTTTCTTATTGATCCTTGCGCCGAGACCGTCCGGAATGCTCCTCGGGATGTTCTCATAGAAACCGCCGCCGGTTATGTGAGAAATACCCTTGACGGTGATCTCTTCGAGCAAAGCCAGTACCGGCTTTACATATATCTTCGTCGGCTCGAGAAGCGCCTCTCCGAGAGATTTTCCGCCGAGCATTGTATTTCCTGCGGTAAGAGCCTTCATGTCAGCTTTGCCGAGCTGAAATACCTTACGCACAAGAGAGAACCCGTTCGAGTGTACGCCGCTTGAAGGAAGAGCAATTA
>SVCR01000037.1 GCA_015058265.1 Clostridiales bacterium | reverse complement strand
ATGTAACAGTCCATTCATCGATCCAGGACGAGCGCACTCATATTGAAGGCAAGGATTGGCCGGATAACGTAACCAAGTCATTCTCCGGTAAGAATACCTTCAAGTCCGCGATCCAGAAGTCGATCAACACCTGCGCAGTCAAACTCCAGCTTCAGGTCGGCACTGATTACTCAATGGATCAGCTCAAGAAATTCGGGATCACTACAGCAGTAGATGATGAAAAAGAATATGCTAATGACCTGAATCCTGCTGCGCTTGCTCTCGGCGCTATGTGTCAGGGAGTCAAGCCGCTTGAGATGGCTCTTGCTTACGCTTCCTTCCCGGGCGAAGGAAAGGTCAACACCCCTGTCTGCTACACCAAGGTAGTCGACAGAAACGGCGAAGTCATACTCGAAGGAAAATCTGAGCAGACTGAAGCAATGGATCCCGGTGTTGCCTGGATCATGAGGGATGTACTCAACTCTGTAGTAAATGCCAACGGATACATCCATCTTGACAACGACATCAAACCGGGCGGCAAGACCGGGACAACCAACGATAGATACGATATCTGGTTCGACGGCTTCACACCATCATATGCAGCCGCACTTTGGATCGGCACTGATAATAACGTTGAGATGGCCTCCGGATCATTAGCCGCGGCTCATCTCTGGGGCCTGATCATGAACCAGATCCCTAAGGCACTGAAAGGCTCGTATGTATCTCAGCCTAGCAACGTCATACAGAAAGGCGGAGAATACTTTACCAAGGGCACAGAAAACGGACTCTCCTCTTACCAGAGCCCTGAAGAGGCTAAGAAAGAACGCGAGAGACAGAAGAAAGAAGCCTACGAGAAATGGAAGAGACAGAGAGATAAGCACAAAGTATGGGTAGTTGACAAGAAAGGTCACTACGAAGAGAAAGAAGAAGTCATCACAGTCGTAGACAAAGAAGCCTGGGATGAAACGATCGAAGAAGAGGTCGACGATTATGAGACTGATCCTGAGACCGGTGAGAAGATCAAAGTCGGCTCTCATACAGAGACCACAGTGATCCACCACCCTGCTGAGACCCATGAGGAGGTCAAGAAGACCAAGATCTGGATCGAAGAAAAAGGTCACTGGGAATACGAAAAAGGATGGCGTGACGGAGACTTCAAATACTGATCGATCAACAAAGACTGATTAATCAACAAAGACGGCCGCAACTGAACTGCGGCCGTCTTTAGTTTTGAACTCCAACTCCCCATTCCCGCCGAACGAGCGAAGATGAAATGTGCATTCTTGAATATTGATATTTGATTTGAAAACAATTCTTGGATGTTTATTGTAAATCAATAGAGTATTCGATCCCGGTACCGACAGCGCAGACTTATGAAAGAATTGATACAGTTCACTGAGCGAGCGACGGCGGGATGGCCGGAGTTGGGCAACTGGAGCGCAGCGGAACTTTGCCAACTCCCCAATCTCGCCGAGCGAACGAAGATGAAATGTACAATTCTTGAATGACGAGCATGTCGGTACCGGAACCGAACGTATGTTAAGAATTCGTTTATAATATATCGAAAATACATGCGAAATAACGTCTTAAATCATTGAAATTTCAATGATTGTGATAGTATTGTGAAAGTCTTGTTCATATTGACATCACATTTCAATCAAAGTATAATTCTTGTGTTGGACAAAATTGTGCCATATTTCTAAGGAGGTATTGTTATGGAACAAGGTAAAGGTCAATTTAATTCGAATTTCGGATTCCTTATGGCCGCACTTGGATCCGCTGTAGGTCTTGGTAACCTCTGGTCCTTCCCTTATAAGATGGGACTCGGTGGCGGATTCGCTTTCCTGCTGATCTACGTAATTCTTCTCGTAACAGTAGGTTATCCACTCGTCCTTTCTGAGATCGCGATTGGTCGTAAATCTCAGAAGGCTGCAATCGAAGCCTATGATGAGATCCACCACGCCTTCAAGTTCAACGGTGTTCTGCAGACAGCAGTTCCGTTCTTCCTGATCGCATTCTACTGCACATTCGGTGGATATATCATGAAGTATCTTGTATACTCCGTCTTGGCATTCGGTGGTAAGGAAGTTGATCCTAACGCATTCTTTGAAGCTTCCCTTCTCAGCAATGGCGGAGCAGCAATGATCTGGATGGTTATCTTCCTTGCTCTTACAGTAGTCATCGTTCTCGGCGGTGTATCCGGCGGAATCGAGAAGTTCTGCAAGGTAGCTATGCCTGCACTTTTCGTTATGCTCGTTATCATCGTAATCAGATCCTGCACACTGCCTGGCGCAGGCGAAGGTCTCGCATTCCTGTTCAAGCCTCACTTTGACGGAATGAGCTCCGCAGCAGGATTCTTCGACACAGTCAAGCTTGCCGGCGGCCAGATGTTCTTCTCGCTGTCACTTGCTTCCGGATGTCTGATTGCTTACGGTTCATATCTTGATAAGAAAGAGAACCTTGAGAAGGACGCTGTATTTATTGCTGTTGGTGACTCCATCGCAGCTATCCTTGCCGGTATGGCTATCATGCCTGCTTGCACAGCTTACGGAATCGAGCCTGGTGCTGGCCCTGGACTTCTGTTCATCTCGATGCAGACTGTATTCAACAATCTCACTGGCGGAAAGTTCTTCGGCTTCCTGTTCTGGCTTCTCGTATTCTTCGCAGCTCTTTCATCTTCAATCGGTATGATGGAGGGCGGTATCTCTGCTATCCTTGACAGCAGGATCAAATCCGGAAAGTCTGCTAACAGATTCGGAGTTACAATGCTCATGGGTCTGTGGGCTCTGATCGGAAACGCACTCACAACTCTCGACTGCCTTGGTGCAGCTCCTACAGTTGCATGGTTCCACCTCTTCGGACAGCCTGATGTACTGGATGTATGGGATGCTCTTGCTGAAGGTATCCTGATGCCTCTCACAGGTCTGATCATGGCTATCCTGATCGGCTGGGTAGTTCCTCACTATGTTGATGACGAGATCGAAAGAGGCTCCAACTTCAAGTCAAGAGGACTCTTTGATTTCTGCATCAAGTGGCTCGGACCTATCTTCATGGCAATGATCGTTTACGGCCAGATCACTTCGTTCTGGGGCGGCGGAAATTAATACAAACTACTCAAACAATTAATTTACGGCACAATATATTTGAATAACTTAAAAAAAGAACTGCTGCACATTCAGTGCGGCAGTTCTTTTATGATCAGAAGCCATTATTTCAAGCTCTGACTGCATTAAAGTGTAATTAAGTACGGGAGTGTCTCTTCGAAGTTGACTCCGTACCAAGGATTCTTAGGGTCCTTCATAGTCACATCAATCGTGTATTTGGTGTAATCAGCAGCTATACGCATAGCTTCCTGCCAACTCCTGCCCTTCAGCATCTCACCAACACACGTGCTGGAGAACAGATCCCCGGTCCCATGGAAAGCAGCATCGATCTTCTCTGTCTGATACAGATAGTAATCTCCTGTCTTTCTCTCATATCCCATCACTCCGGTCATACCTTTTTCAAGGGATACTCCGGTCAGGACACTTATACCTGCACCGAGATCATTGAGCCTTCTGAGCATTTCCTTGATATACTCTTCATCATGCTCTTCCCTGTACTCCATGCCGGTCATAAAAGCAGCTTCGGTTATATTCGGAACGATAATATCTGCTTCTGCGCAAAGCTCAGCATTCTTCTCGACATAGCTCATATCAAAGGCCGGATAGAGCTTTCCGCCGTCAGCCATAACAGGATCAACGAATATGAAATTGTCTTCCTTCCTGAATCTCCTGAATAGCTCCTTCATCGCGTCGATCTCTTCTGCAGTACCGAGGTAGCCTGTATAGATTGCATCAAACTCTATGCCCTCCTGCATCCAATGCTGCTGGATCGGTTCGATCTGGTCAGACAGATCCTTGCATGTGAATCCCTTGAACATTGTATGAGTTGAAAGCACCGCCGTAGGCAGGATCGCTGCTTCTGAACCCAGAGCGGATATAACAGGCAATGCGATCGTTATAGAGCACTTGCCCAGGCATGAGATGTCTTGTATTGTCAGAACTCTTTTCATTTTGTTATTCCTTCGATATCAATCAGATTTATATACGGTGAATTGTATTACTTGTGAGTATTATAACGCAGCAATTCTATGAATACAATTAACAATTGTTGTCATTATTCTGCATAAACTGTGTCCTAAATCTAAATGATAAGATGCATATATCATGTCTGTCTTATTATCCTGTGCAGAATATGGTACAATTATTAAATAAGGAGGTCGATCATATGCGTAAAATATTGAAAGTAATCACTGCGTCGGCTTTGGTCCTTGTTCTGGTCGGCTCTGCCCTCTTCTCTTCCACAGAGACGATCGCAGCTGCTTCAAAGCTCAAAGTAACACCTAAGAGCAAGACGATCTATGTCGGCAAAACTATAAAGCTGAGATCCAATAAAAACGTAAAGTGGTCTATAGCCAAGGGCAAAGGCAAGATCAAACTTACAGCCAAGAAGAAGAAAACTGTCAAGGTCAAAGCACTCAAGGCAGGAACAGCCTATGTAAAGGCAAAACAAGGCAAGACTGTAAAGAAGATCAAGATCGTCGTTAAGAAACGCAAGACCGGAAATGCGCCGACTTCAGTTACACTGAAAACTAATCGGCCGGTCATCATTCTCAAGCAGTTCTGCTTAGTGTATATATCTTCTGTGACTCCGGCTAACGCCAGCAAAGAAGTCACATGGACAACAAGCAATAAAGATATCGCAACAGTAGATCAATACGGCATGGTTACAGGCGTAAGCCCCGGCAGCGTTACGATATCAGCTGTTTCCAAGGTGGATAACAAGGTCAAAGGAAAGATCACTATCCGGGTTGCCGATGTGAAATACGGCACTGTCAAAATGAGTATAGGCAGGACGTCAGATGGCGCTCCAGAGGGTATAGCAGATCCGGATAAATACCCTGCCGGTGCTGTTGCTAAGCTGTGGGTCCCTATCCCGTCGACCGACTATGCTCAGAAGATATCCAACGTGCAATATGAGGTCCCGGATGAAGCTGCCTCACATGTCACTGTTGAAGAGACGACTGATTCCGCAGGCAACAAAGCTTTATATTTCGAATGGGACAGCGAGATCGCTCCTGAGTATCGTACCGCTAAGATATCTTTCTTCATCCAGAGAAACGAGATCATCCCGCCGGGAGACCTTGCTGAGCTTGAGCAAGGAGAAATAAACAAAGAAGAATTCGCAGAATACCTTAAGGAGACGGCGTACAGCGGTTCCCTCACCTCCGGGATCGTAAAGGAAACGGCTGACAAGATCGTCAAAGATGCCGGCGCCGTAACGGTATATGAGAAAGCCTACGCTATATATGATTGGGTTGCCGAGCATCTTACACGTGACTTCAGTACACCGGGTCTTGGTAAAGGCGATGTTGAATACATCCTCACTCATCTGGATGGCGGTATAGGAAAGTGCACAGATGTCAATTCAGTATTTGACGCACTTTGCAGAGCTGAAGGGATACCGGCACGCGGAATATTCGGAATGAAATTCGACACCTGCGGACAGAAGTGCAAACCGCAATTCTACCTTCCGGGATATGGCTGGGCTGATGCCGATCCTAGTGAATTGCTCAAACAGATCATGGGTAATGAAGATCTTTACCGTGGACAGGATGCCCCGCTGGCTGATAAGTGGACAGAGTTAAAAGCAAAGTATTGGGGAACTGCTGACGCGAACTGGTTCATGTTCTCAGAAGGCAGAGATATCACACTTTCTCCGGAACAGGCAGCCGCCGAAGCTGACTCAGATCATTTCCTCAATGAGGACGGAAAGCTGAACTACTTCGTATTCCCATATGCAGAATATGACGGCAAATACGTGATGAGTCACAGCAAGAAACTGTTCCCTTATACTTATGAATTTGTGGAATGGGAAGACTGCGGATGCTGATCCGACAGCAATGCTGATTCAATTGCAATGTTGATTCAATAGCAAAAGAGACGATGATCACATGAATCACGTGATCATCGTCTCTTTTACATAAAGCTCTAAGTATGAACTATGATAGCTCAGTCTGATAACCGGTTACTGATTAACCTTCTGGAGCAGGTTCAACAGGTTCTACAGGAGCGACTTCGAATCCTTCATCGCCGAACTGATCATACCATGCTGTAGCTCCGCCCGGATAGCGATATACATTAGTATATCCGGCCTTTACCAGTGCAACAGCTGCTGTATCGGAACGTTTGCACTTAGTGAATCCGCAGTATACAACGATCTTCTTGTTCTTGATCTTCTGCTGCTCTGTGAATTTCTTCTTGTTATAGTGCTTGTCTTTCTTCTTGGTGCACTTCTTCCAATACTTCTTAGCAGGCTTCTTGGTCTGCCATTTCTTGGTCTTAGCATTCCAGTACTTAGTGACAGCCTTGGTTCCACTGAACTTCTCTACTTCTTTCAGGAGCGCTGCTCTGTGCTCAGCTGAAAGAGTTTCAGGCGGCATTTCGCAGTATGCATTTACTGCACCAGGGATATGATGCTTATTGAACCAAGCTTCAGGCATGGTATCGATGACAAGCATGGACTCTTTCTTGTCGATAGAAGCTTTCAGGCCTGCGGTATCAACAAGCTTATAGCCGCCCTGTGTAGCCTCCTTGTACAGGTTCATTGCAACTGTTTCAGCATCGACTTCGGTCTCGACCTTTGTTCTGAACGGATCAAAATCATGAGGGTCGATAGCTGCGAATGCAGCCTGTGCAGTACCGATAACCAGGCTGAGTGTCAGCACAAGAGTTAATAATACGGTTTTCTTCTTCATAATGTTTCTTCCTTTCATAGATTAACGAGTTAACCGTTGGTATGATTTTACCACAATAAAGAATGCCTTCAATTATATGCATCATTCTATAGATACTTTCTATAGAAACCGTTATCTAAATTGATCTGATAAATATTTAATTCCATATTTAGTTGTTTCATATATGTTATCTACGCAACAATCAACCGGCCTCCATCAGATCCAAGGGGGGCTTTCTGATAGAGGCCGGTCCAAGCAACACGTATCTCAGATAGTGTTATTGGTTTTAGATTGTTATTCAGGAACCTTTGAATTCTAAATCATTTTTCATTGAGATAATGACCAATCGACATGAACAGTTTATCTATTCTGATTGGTTTCTCTTCAAAACCATTCATCCCAGCTGCAAGTGCAGCGCTTCTGTCTTCCTCAGATACATTGGTTGTCATAGCGATGATCGGTATACAGGATTTGGCAGGGTCATCAAGATGCCTTATCCTGCGTGTCGCTTCTATCCCATCCATAACAGGCATCATAATATCCATGAGGATCAGATCATAATATCCGGCCGGAGCCTCCTTGATCTTGTTCAGACATATCAGCCCGTCTTCCGCAAACTCTGTTTCCGCTCCTGTCCGTTTGAGTATCTCTCCGGCTATCTCACGATTGACTGTCATATCTTCTGCAACAAGTATCCTTCTGCCGTCGAAATGATAAACAGGCTGTTCTGTCTGACCTGTCGATATCCTCTCCATGAGATATTCATCCAGGTCTTTCCTCTCATAAGAATAATCTGCGAGGGGATCCCCCTCGTCTCCGGAACCGGATCTGTCCTTCTGCATACGGTTGAATATCTCCATCATGTATTCGCCGGAGATCCTGATTCCTTCCAGATATCTCTGGAGCATCTCAGGATCATCATGATTGTTTCTGATTATTTCGGCAAACCCCAGAATTACATGAAGCGGTACCCTGATATCCCGTGTCATCTCAAAAGTCTGTACCAGCTTGGACCGCCGATACTCTTCTTTGCACTCACGTAGAAGATCATCCACAGATGTTCCGAGAACATCGGCAAGCATAGGAAATAAAAAGATATCCGGGTATGACAGATCTCTTTCCCACTTCGAAACGGCTTTGTCCGTAACGCCGACAATACCCGCCAGTTGAGCCTGAGTCATATTATTTCGGACTCGCAATGTCCTTATACATGAACCTAGTGTAGATTGTTTCAACTCAGTTTACCTCCCTGACTTACAATATCATGAAGATCACCCTTGAACAATCGACCGTTGGTTTACCGTGCCTGCTTTAGATACCTGTTATTCCGGTGACCAGGACTGCTGCAGCTCATCTATCTGCAGAACGCCATCGGTCTTCGCTGCGATCTGATACTGATCTTCATAGACGATCTCTCCCGGAGAGTTCGTGAAAACTAAATAATAAGGATGATCATACCGATCCAGGAGCCATAGCGCCGGTCGGATCATCTTCAGCATCTCGTCTGAGTTTTCAGTCTTGAACCAGCAGACCACCGGTTCCTGCCTTTTGCAAGGATCAGGCCAAGGTAAGTTTACAGCGAACCAGCTGTCGATCTCACGAAACAGATCCGCATCCTCCTCTTCCATGATGTCATCCTGGACCATCTGCCAGCACATGCTGAAAACGCCTTTGGCATACATGGTATTCTTAGCGAGTTCTTTGCCCTGGATCCTGACATATTTGTACTGCATTATATTCATTTCACGGCCCCTTTTTCTTAAGTAAAATCTCTCCATTTTCCCTATTAAGTTAGAATACCGCATTTCAAAACATATATTTAAATATTTTACCATGAATCTGCGGCAAAATAACACATTTATCAGTCTTATCAGGCTTTGGATACATTTTTATGTTAAACTAATGTATCAGACGCTTTAATGAGCTTTGCTGCTTGTTAAAGACAATATACTGACAGAAGCTTTGAAAGGAAGGGACTATAATGCATGAACTAAGTTTACTTCTCAAAAGCGATATGAAGCCTGCTCTTGGAGTAACCGAACCCGGTGCTATCGCCTTCTCAGTCGCTAAAGCCAGATCCTATACGAAGGGTGACCTTAAGCGTATTCATGTAGCTATGAACAGCGGCATGTACAAAAATGCTTTCACTTGCGGGATCCCGGGCAGCAGTAAAGTCGGCAGCATGTATGCAGCGGCTCTCGGCTATGTCGCAGGAAACGCAGAGCTGGGTCTTCAGTCTCTTGCAGGGGTAACTGCAGAAGCAAATGAAGAAGCTGAAGCTCTTGTATCCAAGGGAATTGTCACTGTGTCACTCAGTGCCATAACCAGCCGTATCTTTATTGAAGCTACGGTAGAGACTGATGAGGATATTGCAGTAGTCACTATAAGAGATTCACACACCAATATCGTCTGCATCACTGTCAATGGTGAAGTGATTGAAGGATCGGCGGTTCAGGCGGATACTGATGCTGCTGAAGCATCTGCGGGTGTGAAGACAGGGTCTATCAGTGATGCTATCAGCCAAAGCGCTGCAGAAGCTCACCTCATTCACAAGTATACACTTGCAGAGCTGGTCGAATATGCCGATACAGTAGATCTTGACGAGATAACGTTCATAGGCGAAGCGTATGTAACCAACCTCCAGCTTCTGAAGGCAGGACTCGAAAGCGGCAAAACTACATTCGGACCGAGACTCATGGAGAAAAACGGAGGCTCTCTCGTATCTGACGATGAGCAGAAGACCGCTTCCCTTATGTGTAACGGTGCTATTGAGGCTCGTGTTGTAGGACTCGACAAGCCTGCAATGAGTATCACAGGCTCCGGCGCTCACGGCATCATCGCAACTATGCCTCTCTATGCCGCATATTGCGTCAACCACTACAGCATGGAGAAGCTTCTCAGAGCTACTGCACTGAGTTATCTGGTCTGCACTTATATTAAAGAGTACTCAGGCAGGCTGTCTGCTTTCTGCGGCTGCGCGATCGCAGCAGGATCAGGAATGGCATGTGCCCTCGTATACCTGAGAGGCGGCACGGTCGAGATGATGAGTCATACCCTCAACAACATGGCAAGCAGCCTCACAGGAATGATCTGTGACGGCGGAAATCAAGGCTGCACTATGAAGGGCATCGCAGCTGTCGACGCTGCATATCAGTCAGTCGACCTGGCTATGAACGGTGTATACATCTACAACGAACACGGTATCAATGGCAAGGCACCTGAAGACACGATGCGCAATATGGGACTTATCGCATCACCTGGAATGGTCGGTACGGAGAAGACCATCGTTGAGATCTTTGAAGCAAAATAGGTTGTGACATACTCCCACCACCTAGAATTTTTTCTTGAGGTGGGGGCTTCTCGCTCAACGGCTCTAACGAGCTGAGTGAGTGTGTGAAATAAAGTCTGTAAATAGCTCACTATGGTAGCTAACTTACGCAGGGTGACTGGCTGTAAAGTCGGT
>SVCR01000036.1 GCA_015058265.1 Clostridiales bacterium | reverse complement strand
AAAGTCATATTGTTTCGTGGCGCGGCTCGCCGCAGTACCGGCAGCGGAGACTCATGAGCGAATCGATACAGTTCACTGAGTGAGCGATGGCGAGATGGATGGAGTTGGGCAACTGGAGCGAAGCGGAACTTTGCCAACCTCCCCATTCTCTCCGAACGAGCGAAGATGAAATGTACGATTCGCGAATGTCGAGCATGCGGTACTGCGGAAAGCCGCGCCACGAAACAATATGACTTTTGCTTCGAAACGGGATAGTTCTCGCCATGAATTATGAGAACATAAATGCGCTCAAGAGCATGGATTGCTTTGCATCAGTACACTTTGAATGATATTATTGACACGTGGGTGCCGAATACAGCTGTGAATGTATAGGCATCTAATAACAAAGGAGAAGGGATAAATGAAGAAATCTGTTATTGCAGCTCTGCTTGTCATTGCTGTGCTGGGAGGCTGTGCCTTCGGCGGCTGGAAATATCATGAAGCGAAGATCGCGCAGATGAGATCTGATGGTATTGCGGCTCTGAATGCTACAGTAAACCTTGACGATTACCGCAAGAAACAGCGGAAGAAGATCAAGAAGATACTCGCTGAGGGGGAAGAGGCTATCAATGCCTGCGAGAAGCAGGAAGAGGTAGACAAGATCGTTGAAGAGACTCCTGAGAAGTTCAAGGATATAAAGACTGACGCTCAGCTTACCAAGGAAGAAGAAGAGGAAGCAGCGCGCAAGGCAGAAGAAGAGCGCAAAGCCGAAGAAGCAAGACAGGCTGAGCTTGCCCGTCAGCAGGCAGCGGCCGCTTCTTCAAGCAGCAGCAATAAATCAAGCGGATGTGTGGGAAATGACTCGTCAAACTTCTATTGATAAGCATATTTCACAGTTTTCGTGGATAAGGGTGATCGCGTGCTTCGCGATAGTTGTACTGCATACTGTCAATTCCGGATATGTTTATTACGCTGACAATCTCGGCCCGGGCGAAGCGGCCGCAAGCAGGATCACGGTGGCACTCCTTATGTGGGCAGTCCCGTGCTTCCTCATGGTAACGGGTGCACTCCTGCTCGATCCGGAGAAGGAGATCACTGCGAAGAAGCTTTTCGGGAAATATATAAGAAGAGTCCTCCTCGCTTTGATCGCATTTTCATTCCTGTTTCAGGTGCTGTCATACATTGCGGGAGAGAATACTTCTATTTTCGGTCCGTGGCTGTCAGCCCTGCTGCAGTGCAAAGGCTGGCCGCACATGTGGTACCTGTATCTCATGACAGGCCTGTACCTGATGATGCCGTTCTACAAAATGATCACAGAAAGAGCATCTGACAGGATGCTGTGGTATCTCATCGGCCTGATAGTGCTGTTCACATCTTTAGCTCCGATCGCCGGGATATTCGGGAAGGAATCCGGTTTCTATATACCGACATCAGTGATATATCCGGCCTATCTGTTTGTCGGGTATATGCTCCACAGGAAGAATATCAGAGCTCATTATGCAGTTATCCTGATGATCGTGTCGACAGCGCTCATAATAGCTGCATCGGTATATGATAAGTCGGCGTCAGGAGGAACAGATCTGTCGCATCTGACGGGCTACGCGTCGCCATTTGTGGTAATGCAGTCTGCCGCTTTGTTCTCCTTAATGGAGAGGATCAAGACACCGGCAGGAGAGCTGCTGAAGAGTATGGACTCCTGTACCTTCGGGATATATCTGATCCATATGATAGGATGCAGGCTGGTGATGAAATGGATGGGGTTCGATCCTTACGGGTTCGGACCGTTCGGCTTCGCAGGGCTTGCAGTGGTATTCTTCCTGCTGTCATATGTGATAACATGGGTTCTGCGCAGGATACCCGCAGTTAGAAGTATAGTTTAGTATTATTGGTTCGGCCAAAGCCGAGAGGGGATGAAATGTATTCAAGTAAGAGAGTGACCTTCGCAGATGAAAAATTGGCAAAGCTGTTAAGACTGCTGTTCGTAGTTCTTCTTGTCGCTGCATTTGTTATTACGGTGCCTTCCGGGGTGTTCGCAACAGATGGCGGCGATGACCCTGTGACCGGCGGGGGTGTGGTCGAGGAGCAGGATCCTTCTGTTGATCCATCCACAGATCCTTCTACGGATCCTTCCGGAGATGAGGTGTTAGACGGCTGGGTAACGGCAGAGGACGGGAAAGTTTTCTTCTACGAGAACGGAGCTGCTGTCACCGGGCAGAAGAATATCGACGGCGCGAACTATTACTTTGGCAGTGACGGAGCCATGGTCACCGGCTTTGCCAGGATCAGCGGAAAGCTCTATTACTACAACGCTAACGGCAAGCGCCACGAGAAGGCAGGATGGAAGACTGTTTCCGGCAAGAAATACTATTGCAAGGGCAAGGGTGTCTTTGCTGTCAAGCCGACCAAAATCGCGGTGAAGAAGACCGTCAAGGTAAAAGGTAAGAAGAAAAAGGTCAAAGTAAAGACTCTCTATATGTTCACCAAGAACGGCAGGCTCAAGACCAAGAAAGGCCTGTACAAGTACAACGGCAAGCAGTATTTCGGCAAGGGCAAAGGCGTTCTGGCGACAGGATGGACGGCGTTCGGAAAGAAGGGCAAAGAGAGAGCGGCCTTCTTCAACAAGAAGACCGGAGCAATGGTCAAGAATAAAAAGATCGGTTATCTTAAGGTACCTAAGAGCGGTAAACTCGGAAGAGCTTACGCGCTCGGAGTGAAGCAGCTCAATAAGAGCGGATGGACACTTAAGGATGCATATAAGTTCTCCTACAAGCTGACGTATTACGGCAGAGGATGGAGACAGAGCAGTCCTGAGAAATACGCTCTGCGCGGGTTCACTGAGGGAAGAGGAAACTGCTATGTAATGGCTTCCACTTTCTATATAATGGCCAAGCTGCTCGGATACGATGTCCATCAGGTGAGGGGTGCCGTGGCATATGTCAACCCGCACTCATGGACAGTCATAAGGCACGGGAAGAAAGAATGGGTCTACGATCCGAACTTCACGAATGAAACAGGCCGCAATGGCTTCAAGATCTACTACGGCAAGAGCGGTACCTGGAGATATACCGGATATAAGAAGTGGAAATAAAATGAACTAAAGAGCACGCTCCCTCACCTCAGAATAGTGCAGGGAGCTGTTCTGTTAAATGAACAGATGAAGAGGAATAAAAGGATGGAATACAGAAAGCTGGGAAATACAGGACTTGAGGTCAGTGTCATCGCGATGGGCTGCGAGGCCTTTGTTGAGGATAACAGCAACGCGAAGATCTTCTTTGACATGGCTGAGGAGGCTGGAGTCAATTACTTTGACCTGTTCTCACCGGACCCGGCGGCAAGATCGGCTGTCGGCGAAGCTCTGAAAGGAAGACGCGAGAAATTCATAATACAGTCTCATATTTCGTCAGTATGGAAGAACGGGCAGTATGAGAGGAGCCGCGATCTCGATGACGTCAAAGCTGCGTTCGAGGACTCGCTCGAGAGGCTCGGCACAGATTACATCGATGTTGGAATGATCCACTATTGCGATGCTGACAGCGACTGGCAGACGATCAAGGACAACGGTATTGTTGAATATGCTAAGCAGCTGAAGCAGGAGGGCAGGATCAGACATATCGGTCTGTCATCGCATAATCCCAAGGTCGCGATCAAAGCGATAGAGGAAGGCGACATCGAAGTGCTGATGTTCAGTGTTAATCCGTGCTATGACCTGCTGCCTGGAACAGAGGATGTCAATGACCTGTGGGCTGATCATGTGTACGAGGGCGGTTATCTCAACATGGATCCGGACAGACAGAGATTGTACGAGCTCTGCGAGGACAGAGGTGTTGGTATCACTGTTATGAAAGCATTCGGAGGAGGGGACCTGCTCAAAGAAGACCTGTCTCCTGCAGGAGCGGCTTTGACACCGGCGCAGTGCATCAGCTATTGCCTGTCCAGACCGGGAGTGGCAACGATATGCTCCGGAGCGAGGAACGCGGAGCAGTTCGCAGAGAGTATCGCTTACTGTGAGGCATCACCGGAAGAGCGGGCTTATGCTGAGGCTTTCGCAAACTTCCCTAAGGTGAGCTGGAGCGGCCACTGTATGTATTGCACACATTGCCATCCGTGCCCTGCGGAGATCAATATTGCAGATGTGACCAAGTTCCTCAATCTTGTAGTTGCGCATAACGAGTCTAACGGGATCAAAGAGGGGAGCGATGAATTCAGACTTCCTGATACTGAGAGAGGACATTATGCTGCACTTTCACATCACGCGGGGGAATGTCTCCAATGCGGACTTTGCGAGACAAGATGCCCGTTCGATGTGCAGATACGAAGCAACATGAAACGAGCCGAAGCGATATTCGGATATTAGGTAATTACCGGGCGAGTCATGCTCTGAACTGACTTTGGGTCCATGAGATAGATGAAAGATGCAATAAAGGAAGAGTATAAACAATATACAATAGGGCTGGCGCTATTTGATCTGCTGCCGGTGCTGCTGTTCCTTATGAGCGGAATGGTGATCCACAGCATGTTCGGCAGTCCGGTTTTTCTTGCAGGGGTTGTCGCGACATTTCTCGGAGGCTCATGCAAAGTCCTGTGGAAACTGATAGTAGTTCTGAAGCATTGTGATGTCAAAGCTCTGACTAAGGCATTCAGGATACTGATGCTCGGAGGCTTTGGCCTGATGCTGCTGTCTGTTGTCATCAGAGGATCCTTCGCAGGTCCGGTGCGAGGACTGACAATGATGCCGGCGGCGATATTCTTCGCTGTCGGAATAGCGGGAATGTGTCTGATGGGATATCTCGGTGCGCATATGGACAGCAGTGCGAGGTCCAACTGGATCGAAGAGGCCGTTAACACCCTGGCACAGCTGGCGATCCTGATCGGTGTGATCATGGTATATCTCGGGACTTACTATCATGCTGAGGATACAGCACTTAAGGCGCTTGAGAGCAATGATGAGGTCAACGTCACGACCATAGAGGAAGGCTATTATTTCGATGGAGAGGGAACAGACTCTGCTCTGATATTCTACCCGGGGGCCAAGGTCGAGGCGGAATCCTATGCTCCGCTTATGATGAAGATAGCCGGAGAAGGAATAGACTGCTACCTGTGCAGGATGCCTCACAATCTTGCTCTGTTTGGAAAAAGCATGGCGAATGAGATAAAGTCTGATGCTTTGGCCGGAAACAACACTTATACAGGAGCTGATAATAATTACGACAAGTGGTATATCGGTGGACATTCCCTCGGAGGGGCTGCAGCCTCAATGCTTGTTGCTGAGAAACAGGATGAATGGGCCGGTGTCATATTCCTGGCTTCTTATCCGACAGATGAAATAGATGTCCCGGTCCTGTCGATATATGGTTCCGAAGATACAGTCCTGTCTGCGGACAACTACGCAGACGCCGGCAAGGACGGACTGTGGCCGGATGATTTCACTGAAGAGGTCATCGAGGGAGGAAACCATGCAGGCTTCGGAGACTATGGAGCTCAGAAAGGCGACGGACAGGCGTCCATCACTGCGGAAGAACAGCAGGCGCTGACCACTGAGATCATAAGCCGATGGACAGAGCTCCAAAGGAGTGCGCGTTAGTTAGGAAGTTAGATAGAGGGGACGGTATGATGCAAATTAGGATCTGCTGAGTTAAGCAGATCTTTTTATTTGTACTAAAAAAATGGCGCTATTATTATGCTCAATTATACTGCAAAACATATCATTATCTTCGATATCACTATCGGATCATCGGCTGTTACAATACTATCCATGAGTATCACTTAATTGAAAGGAAGAGAGGTAAAATGAAGAGAACTAAATCTTATTTATCAGGCGTGCTGTCGATCATGCTTATGTGCGGATTAATAGTCGGCGGCATGTCTATGGGGGTATTTGCGGACGATTTCAGCCCATATGAGTCTTATGACGAATTCGAAGAAAGCGGATATGGGATCATATATAACACGGATAAGGTAAAACTTGAAAGTATGCCGGTATATGAAGCCGGGACAACTGCTAAGATCGAGAAGCCTGTTGTATTTGACTTCTATAATACAACTAAGCAGGAATATGAATTCTCTCTTACATCGCAGGACGGAATGCTGCCGGAAGCGGAGCTGACCGTTGATCAGGAATATATGGTAACTGTCAATGACAGCGAGTATGCTATGCCTCACCAGTATTTTATGCTCGACAGTCAGGGCAGGAAAAGGATCGCTTTCAAGCATGGTGAGGAAATGGGGGATCTCACTGTTCCGGAGGCATTTGAACTGACCAAGATTGAGGATGCTGCAGGAGATCTCAGCATGCAGAATCGCAGAGATATCGTTATAAACGTTGTTTATTATGATGACGCCTCAGGAGAAACTGATCCTGATAAAGATCTTTCCGGACTCAAGGTCAGATTGATAGGTCAGTATGAGACTATCGAGGGTGTCGTGACTCCGGGTGAAAAGAACATGTACGGGTATGCAAGCGAGCTGATAGTGAACATGCCTGAGGAGCAGGATTTTACTGTTGTATTGGATAGTGATGAGTATGTATGCCGTTACTTCCCTGTAACTCAGAAGTTCCATCCGGAATTCGCTCAATGGGGCATGGACGTTTACGCATCTTATGATCACAGGACATGTGATACTGCGGATATCTATGTTTCCAGAAAAGAGGTCGGACCGGTCGACCGCGAGATGGGAATGAGCGGTGAACCGTCTCCTATCGAAGATGAAGCGTTTGTTTCCGAGCAGGGAAATGTTTCCATCAGAAACATGAATGCGCACAGATATAAAGACAAATACGAGGATTTCGTTATTAACTCCAGGACTCTCGATGATGTCAGCGTCGATGCTCTTGAGGGCAGGAACTATATTGTCATGGATATCGACGCGATCAATATGTACAGACATGAACTGTGCAAGTTCTGCGCAGGTGACTTTGAATATACAGTTGATGTTCCGGAAGGAGCAGAAGTCGAGAAAGCATATTATATAAATGACGACGATGAACTGTGTGAGATCGAGTTCACACAGGAGGGAAGCAAGATCAAGTACAACATGGACACTCTGTCCAGATTCAACAATGTTTTCCTTCTTGCCAAAGGCGCTGAAGACGTAGAAAAAATATTGAATGCTCTGCCTGAAGACATAACAGATGCAGATGCAGATGCAATAAAAGAAGCTCGCGAGATCTTCGATAATATGTCTGAAGATGCCAAAGCAGCTCATCCTGAACTTGAGAAGCAGATCAAAGACGCAGAGACCCAGCTGGAGCTGTACACTGCAAAGAAAGATGCTGAACAGTCCAATCTTGATAAGCAGGCAGCCGAAGAGAAAACAGCTGCCGTCATCGGCCTCAGCAACAGCATTCTTGATGCACTCATTCTCGATACATCAGATTATACCGGCAGTTCAGCAAAAGCATTCAAGGCTGCTGTTGACGAAGCGATCAAGGTGCTGAATACGAGCGATGTTGACACAGCAACTATCCTGGATGCAGCAGATAAGATCGATGCAGCTAAGAAAGCTCTTGTCGAAAAGTCAGCCAATACTATGAAAGCTGATGCAAAGGCTAAGACTGTTAAGGCAAAGAAGCTTAAAAAAGCCGCTGCCAAAATAGCTCCGATCAAAGTAACCACACCTAACGGAAAAGTCACATATACTAAGGTCAAGGGGAACAAGAAGCTCTCCGTCAACAAGACCAACGGAAAGATCACCGTTAAGAAGGGGACACGCAAAGGTACTTATAAAATGAGCGTGAAAGTTGCGGCTTCAGGAGATGCGGATCACAAGGCTGCAGAGAAGATCGTTAATGTTACAGTGAAGGTCAAGTAATATTACACGTGCCGGAGCTTCGCTCAGAATGATATCTTGTACACACAATAAATAAGATACCGATATGAAGAACAAAGCTGTTGTCAGCATAATGCTTATTTGTATTATGCTGAGCTCAACCTTCGGAGTATTTGCGGGAGATGCAGAGGATGAGTCTTTCAGCCTCAGGCTGGGATCTGATTCAAAGACCGGCTTCAGCATCACTGCGTATGACGATTATACATGCACGACTACAGTGGAAGACACCGGATTTAATGCCGGTGTCTTCAGTATGGATGCAAATATCCGTGATGTTGACTGGCTCGGTATCACAGGGACACGAAGCTGCAACATCACGGTAAGGACGGGATCCTCGAATATGAGCATACTGGAGCTCATGCCTGATCTGGTGACGCTGGGGATGGCTGAGCGCATGGCTTATGTCAGGCTTACCGGCAATACCTTTGCGTGCGGCCGTTTCTCTCGTTGGAGCGAAGAGACAGGAAGCTGGGAGACCGGCTTTGACACTCCTTACGGTAATATAAGGAAGGCGCTTGATGATTTCAGACAGCATATGACCTGCGAACCGGCCAAGCTCAGAATCGACCGCAAGACCAAAATGGAATGGTTCGACAATATCATATTGATCCCGGCGGGGACGGTGGTAAGGTATGGCCGCAGTGAGGTGAGGTTCGCCAAGACGTGCAGCATCAATGATCTGAAAACAGAGGTATCGTTCAAGAAATGCCTGAGGTTGATCCGTAACGCTTCAGAAATAAGCGATAACGGTAATGGGCAGATCTCGATATGGCTCCCGAAGGGGGCATCACTCACTCTGTGTGAAACCTCATTCACTCTGGATGATAGTATAAAGATCGCAGTAAATAACGGAAACGATCTCACATCAGACGCAGATCCGCTAAGAGGATTCATAGAAGCGATCAATGCAAAGACTATAGATAGCGATACAGTAGTGCGTACTGCCGCGGGGATATTGAATGAGCTTTGCAAAGACCTGGCATCAGAAGATGTCAATATAACTGTTGAGGAAGAAGCGCCTCCTCAGGAGGTGACCGAAGAAAAGAAGGACCCCGAACCGGAGCCTGCTGTAGAAAAAAAGAGAATACAGCCTAAATCGATCGCTATAAAGAATGGTAAGAAAGTAAAGCTCAGAAAGGGGAAGAAGCACCAGATCAAAGCATCGGTCAAACCCGGAAACTGCAGTTACAAAATCACATATAAATCATCCAACAAAAAGGTCGCCAAGGTCTCAGCCCGCGGAAAGGTCCGCGCGATCAGAAAAGGAAAAGCCAAGATAACAGTGAAATGCGGCAAACTCAAAAGAACAGTCCTGATCATCGTAAAGCGCTGAGTACTTGATAAGCAAGGTCATATCACCGATACACGGGACGGTATTCTTCATCCAATCTGACCCGCTGGCTTTCGACAACGGACAGCTGATGCTGCTGGTAAGATAGGCTGATATTGGGCCGGAAACTAAGGCTCGATTGATTCAGATCAGAAAAATCGCCCGGAGACCAATGCCGGTAAGTTGACGACATTGGCCCGCGGGCGGTTTTTATTGTGATAATGCCGGCGACTGCTGCTAGTACGTTTCTATGCAGTTGCGGATTATAAGATCCACACTGTTTTTCTTTAAGCTGCATATCCTGCGAACCCCATCTGCGTAATCGTCCTTCATTCCGGTCTCTATCCAGTCCACTACAAGACCAAAGCAGGCGCATTTGTAAAACTTGATGAACAGCAAGCGGTCTTCAGATGAGATAGGTACATCGGGAAAGACAGTATCCGCATATGTTGTGACGACATGCTCACATACTCTCCAAAGTGAGACGATGAATGCATTGTTGTTATCTCCCGGCTGGAAGATGTGCGCGATTATCCTCTTGTTAGAGTTTACGAAAGCCATGACCGCATCCAGACAGTCCTCGAGAGAACTGATGCTGGGATACTGCCTGACTATCGCATCGACTTGTTCAGATGTTATTTCTTCAAGAAGTCCCAGAATATCCTGATAGTGATAATAGAAAGTATTGCGGTTGATGTCACATCGGTCAGCTATGTCTCTGACCGTTATTCTGGCAAGCGATTTTTCTTCAAGCAGTTCTATAAAGGCACTCTTGATCGCATTGCGGGTAATACTCTTAGCCATGATCTCTCCTCATAAAAAACAGACGGATATTTGCTTTGCTTTCTGGTGATATATTCCGATTGTCACATGGTGTTATTATACAACAAAAATAGACATATGCCTAAATTTTAGGCACTTGACCAGAATTGACTGGACTTCTCGGGAGTTCTTGAATTGACTGATCGAAAACGAGGTCATATGATTGTTCCGTAAATCGAACAATTTTCACTATTACATATAGGAAGGCAAGAGATGAACCTTGGCAGTGCCGTCGTCAAACACCGAAGAGTAATATTCATTATTTCGCTGATACTGCTCATCCCGTCAGTCCTTGGGATGATAGCGACTAAAGTCAA
>SVCR01000035.1 GCA_015058265.1 Clostridiales bacterium | reverse complement strand
TCATAGAGATGCTCTCAGAGGAGGCGGGCGAGATCATGAACAAGATCTCCGGCGGCAGGGAGACACTCAGGATCGAGTACAAAACAGCTTGCGACTTCATCACATCTACCGAAGGACGTGAGATCCTGTACAAGCAGTTCTATCACAACAGAGACAGGGACATCTACAACGGATATGCGACTCTCGGACCGCACAGGGATGATATAGAATTCCGTATCAATGGGACTGATGCGAAGAAGTATGGCTCGCAGGGCCAGCAGAGAACTATCGCTCTGTCTCTCAAGCTGGCGGAGATAAGGATCGCCAAGCAGCTGCTGGATGAACCGCCGGTGCTGCTTCTGGATGATGTGCTTTCAGAACTCGATCTGGACAGGCAGAGGTTCCTGGTCAGCGAGATCGATGATGTACAGCTGTTCATCACCTCAGCCGAACTGAACGACGAGGTGATCAGAGATCTGAGAGGAGGAACTCTTTTCAGGATCGAGGAAGGAACAGTGACAAGAGTAGATAAATACTGAATAACACGGCTTTCTGACCGGTTTCGCTGCTCAGATCTTCACCTTGAGATCTGAGCAGTTGTTCTTAATAGAGAATAATTCATAATAGTGGGCTGTTCCGCAATAGTGAGCAATCATAATAAATACTTCGGAAACAGAATATTCTATAAATGGGCTCTCGGGATCGCTATGCCTATAATGCTGCAGCAGATGATCCAGAGCCTTGTTTCGCTTATAGACAATTTTATGGTTGCCGGTCTTGGGGACGTGTGCATGTCCGGCGTGAATGTCGCGAATCAGGTCCTGTTTGTATTCATGATCTTCCTGAATACCATCTGCATGTCAGGCGGTATTTATCTGACTCAGTTCTATGGTGCCGGTGATCCGAAAGGGATGCAGCAGGCTTTCCGGTTCAAACTGATCACCGGGCTGTTTGCTTTTGTTCCTTACTTCATAGTCTGTGTTGCGGCGCCTCGTCAGGTGCTCTCTCTGATGCTGATAGGGAACACCGAGGCTCAGGCGATCCTGACTGAGGGAGTTACTTATATAAGGATGATGTTCTTCATGGGACTGCAGATGACCATTTCGATGTGCATCGCAACATCTCTCAGAGACACAGGACAGGTTCGTATCCCTCTGTATATCTCTGTTGTCGCAACTCTGACCAATACCTTCTTCAACTGGATACTTATCTACGGACATCTGGGCGCGCCTGCGCTGGGAGTAAAGGGTGCTGCTCTCGCTACGGTCATTGCCCGCAGTCTTGAGCTGGCGATATATGCCGGAGTGTGTCTGAAGCTCAGGCCAGCTTTCATTATCAGTCCGTCAGCTTTGTTTAAGTTAGACACAGGACTTTATAAGGAGATACTCAAGAAAGGCGGAATGGTGCTCGCCAGTGAGATGACCTGGGTAATGTCTGAAACAATCACTACGGCTCTTTATAACGGCCGCGGCGGTGCGGATGTGGTCTCCGGAATGGCGGCCAGCTTTGCTATTGCTAATCTTTTCTTCGTGGCTTTCAATGGAACAACAGCCGCTACAAGCGTGATACTCGGGAGCACTCTCGGATCAGGCAAGTTGGATGAAGCAAGGGATCAGGGCAGGTGGCTGCTGACGGGAGGAGCGATACTGGGTGTGATCATGATGTTCGTCGCCATGGCAACGACGCTGCTCGTTCCGGTCGTTTTCGGCAAGCTCAGTCCGGAGGCTACTGACATATGCAGAAAGATGATCATGCTGATGGCTGTGTTCATGCCGGTATGGATCTATATGAATACGCAGCTCGCCGTCGCGAGAGCAGGCGGAGATACTGCAATGGGAGCCTTCGTGGATGCAGGCATAACGGTATTTATAATGATACCGGCAGTCGTGCTGCTGGCGGTGTATACAGATATCGGCCCGATCGGTCTGTATTTCTATGTAAAGCTGCTCGATATAGTCAGAGTCATTGTATTTCATAAATGGCTCAAGAGAGAAAGGTGGCTGCGAAACCTTGCCGCGGCAGATCAGAAAAGTAGTTGAATTTTTCATATTTCGCTGAAATTCTCGATTTAAGCGATTTTTGGTTAGAAAACAGTGTTGCGTGATAACTTGTAAAAAAATCGCTTATATGTTAAAATATGGGCATGAAAATACAGGACGCAAAGTCCGTTTTTTAATGTAAAGCCTTATTTTTCAAGACTTACAGGAGAAAGGAAACAGGATAACAGAAGAATGGCACAAAAGCAGGAATATAGCGCCAGTCAGATAGAGGTCCTCGAGGGTCTCAAACCGGTCCGTCTGAGACCGGGAATGTATATCGGAAGTACGGGTCCGGCGGGACTCCACCACCTGGTATACGAGATCGTTGACAACTCAGTCGACGAAGCGCTGGCAGGCTATTGCAAACACATTGAAGTAACGATCGAAGAGGACAACTCCATATCCGTTCAGGATGACGGAAGAGGAATGCCGGTCGACATCCATCCTAAGATGGGGATCCCGGCAGTACAGGTCATACATACACAGCTCCATGCGGGCGGAAAATTCGGCGGCGGAGGATATAAGGTCTCCGGCGGACTCCACGGAGTAGGCGCTTCTGTCGTAAACGCTTTGTCCACCCATATGGTAGTTCAGGTAAGAAGAGACGGGAAGATCTACGAGCAGGAGTATTTCAAGGGCGAAGAAGCAACAGAGCTGAAGGTCATCGGCGAATACAGCGACGGAGTGACCGGATCCAGGACAAGATTCTGGCCTGATCCGGAAATTTTTGATGAGACCGTTTATGATTACGAGACTCTGCAGAGAAGACTCCGCGAGATGGCTTTCCTCAATAAAGGTCTGAGGATCTCCATAGAGGACAAGAGAGTCGTCCCTAACAAGAAAGAAAGCTTCATGTACGAAGGCGGCATCAGAGAGTTCGTCGGATATATCAACCAGAACAAGGATGCAGTCAATGAGACGATCTTCTACTACGAAGCGCAGAAGAAGGGCTACGAGGTCGAGGTCGCGCTCCAGTACACGGACAGGTACAGCGAGAACATCCTCTCATACGCCAACAATATCCACACCAACGAGGGCGGATTCCACGAAGTCGGATTCAAGTCCGCTTTGACCAGGACCCTCAATGATTATGCGAAGAAGAACAAGTTCATCAAGGAGAATGAGGACTCTCTTCAGGGTGAGGATGTAAGAGAGGGACTGACTGCTATCGTTTCAGTCAAGCTGACTAACCCGCAGTTCGAAGGCCAGACCAAGGCAAAGCTCGGTAATGCAGAGGTCAAGGGCTTCGTCGAGACCAACACGACGGAGCAGCTCACATATTTCCTGGAGGAGAATCCTAAAGAAGCCAGAGTCATAATAGACAAATGCCTCAAGGCGCAGAGAGCTCGTGAAGCGGCAAGGAAGGCCAGAGAGATCACTCGTAAGACCTCCGTGCTCGAGACAACTTCGCTTCCGGGCAAATTAGCAGACTGCTCAGAGAAGGATCCGGCTTTGTCAGAGATATTCCTGGTCGAGGGAGACTCTGCGGGCGGCAGCGCAAAGCAGGGAAGAGACCGCAAGAGACAGGCGGTCCTGCCTCTCAGAGGTAAGATACTGAATGTTGAGAAGGCAAGACTTGACAGAGTCCTGAGTTCAGACGAGATCAAGAACATGATCACGGCATTCGGATGTAATATTGGGAATGACTTTGATATCGACAAGCTGAGATATCACAAGATCATCATCATGACAGATGCTGATGTCGACGGAGCTCATATCAGAACTCTGCTTCTGACATTCTTCTTCAGATATATGACACCGCTTGTTGAGGGCGGATATGTCTACGCGGCACAGCCGCCGCTGTTCAGGGTCAAGCAGGGCAAGCAGATATGGTATACATATTCGGATGCCGAGCAGGATAAGCTCCTGGCTGAGATCAAGGCAAACGGCAGCAATACCAAGATAGAGATCCAGAGATATAAAGGTCTGGGCGAGATGGATTTCACCCAGCTGTGGGAGACAACGATGGACTATAACAACAGGACTCTTGTCAGGATCACAGTCGATGATGCGCAGGCAGCAGATGAGATCTTCACTACCCTCATGGGAGACAAGGTCCCTCCTCGCAAACAGTTCATCGAAGAGAACGCTAAATATGTCAAGAATCTGGATATCTGATGAGCTTTCCCGTATACAGGTAAGACTGAAAAGACCAGAGAACACTATAAGGATAAGATAATGTCTGAAAACAACATAGAGAATATTGCTGATAACAGCACAATAATCGAGCACGAGATATACAGCGAGATGAAGAACTCGTATATCGACTATGCGATGAGCGTCATAGTCGGACGTGCTCTGCCGGATGTCAGAGACGGACTCAAGCCGGTACACAGAAGGATCTTGTACGGGATGCATTCGCTCGGAATAACTCCGGACAAACCTCATAAGAAATCCGCGCGTATCGTCGGTGAGGTAATGGGTAAATACCACCCGCACGGCGACAGCTCGATCTACGAGGCCATGGTCAAAATGGCCCAGGACTTCTCTACCAGGTATCCGCTGGTAGACGGACACGGAAACTTCGGTTCCGTAGACGGAGACGGCGCGGCAGCATCAAGATATACCGAAGCCAGGATGTCCCCGTTCTCTCTGCAGATGGTAAGAGATATCGAGAAGGACACCGTAGACTTCATGGATAACTATGACGGCGAAGAGCAGGAGCCGGAAGTACTTCCGTCAAGAGTACCTAATCTCCTGATCAACGGCTCCAATGGTATCGCAGTCGGAATGGCTACATCCATCCCGCCTCACAATCTCGGGGAGACGATAGATGCATGCGTCAAGATGATCGATGACCCGGAGTGTTCGATCGATGATCTGATCAGGATCATCAAAGCGCCTGACTTCCCTACCGGAGCCATGATACTCGGCAGGAACGGAGCCAGACAGGCATATCTGACAGGTCAGGGCAAAGTCAACGTAAGGTCGGTATGCGAGATAGAAGAGACCGGCCGCGGGAAACTCCGCATCGTCGTATCAGAGATACCTTTCCAGGTCAACAAGGCAAGGCTCATCGAGTCGATGGCTGATCTCGTAAGAGATAAGCGTGTTGAGGGGATCTCAGCTATAAGAGATGAGTCCAACCGCGAAGGAACCAGAATAGTTATCGAGCTCAAGAAGGATGTCAATCCTAATGTCATCCTCAACAGACTCTACAAGCACACAGCTCTGCAGACATCGTTCAGCATGATAATGCTGGCACTTGTAAACGGCGAGCCTAAGATCCTCAATCTCAGACAGATCATCGAGGAATATCTTAAGCACCAGAAGGTCGTAGTGACCAGAAGGACCAGGTTCGATCTGGCCAAAGCCGAGGCGAGAGCCCATATCTTGGAAGGTCTCATTATAGCGCTCGATAATATCGATGAAGTCATCCAGACGATCAGATCATCGTACAATGACGCCAGAGAGAAACTCATGGTCAGATTCGGTCTCACGGAGATCCAGGCTCAGGCTATCCTCGACATGAGGCTTGCCAGACTGCAAGGACTCGAACGAGAGAAGATCGAAGCTGAATATGCCGACCTGCAGAAGAAGATAGCATATTACAAGAGCCTCCTTGCGGATGAACATCTCCTGATGGGCGTCATCAAGGATGAGCTCCTTGAGATCAAGGAAAAATGGGGAGATCCTCGCAGGACTCAGATCGTCGCTGATGAGGGCGAGCTCGATGACGAATCTCTGATCGAGGAGCAGGAAGTAGCTGTCACACTGACACACCTCGGATATGTCAAGAGAGTGCCGGCAGACACCTACAAAGCTCAGAGAAGAGGCGGCAAGGGTATCGTCGGACTCACGACCCGCGAATCTGACTTTGTCCGTGATCTTATCATCACGAGCACACATGACTACCTCATGTTCTTCACAGATATGGGAAGAGTCTACAAGATCAAGGCATATCAGATACCTGAGGCATCGAGAACAGCCAAGGGTACACCTGTTATCAACTTCCTGAACCTCAACAGTTCAGAGAGAGTAACAGCTGTAATTCCTATCAGAGAGTTCGCTCCTGATGAATGCCTTGTCATGGTCACCAAGAAGGGTACGATCAAGAAAACTCCGCTTACGGAATTCGACACCAACCGCAAGACAGGCCTCATCGCTATCACTCTCAAGGAAGATGATAAGCTGATAGCAGTCGCTCAGGCAGGCGGTAACGAGAATGTCCTCGTTGTGACTAAGGAGGGCAAAGCTATCGCGTTCTCTGAGAAGGATGTCAGACCTATGGGCAGAAATGCCGGCGGAGTCAGAGCGATCATGCTCGATGACGGAGACGAAGTAGTTTCCATGGAGCTGGATATAGACCAGAGCAGGAAGATGCTCGTCATCACTGAGAACGGATTCGGAAAGAGAACTCCTCTTGAAGAGTATCGCCTCCAGACCCGCGGCGGCAAGGGCGTTGCGACATATGACAAGACCAAGTTCGAGAGAACAGGTAAGCTGGTCGGAGCTACTCTTGTAAACGATGAAGACGAAGTTATGGTGATCAATTCCAACGGAGTCATCATCAGGATCCGCGCCAACGAGGTCAGCACTTCGGGACGTACTACCCAGGGCGTCAAAGTCATGAAGGTCGACGGAGAGAACCGCATCGTCGCTTTTGCCAAAGTAGTCGATGAGGAGAGCGCAGAGAAGTCGTCCGGAGAGGATGAGGAAGTTCCGGCAGAAGAGAATGTAACAGAAACGGCAACTGATGCGGCTGTGGATCAGACTGTAGAAGAACAGCCGGAAGATCAGCAGTAGGCAGCAGAATGAGGGTATATGAGAAGCACTCGGGAATCAGATATTAAAAGTATTAAGAAAAGAACTATGTCAGCGCGGAAGGTCCTTGCTTTGATCCTTCTGCTGCTGACCCTCGGATCGATCTTCATGTTCCGCGGAGAATTCACTGACCAGCATTCTTTCGTAGGAGAAGAGAGCAAGAACATATTTAAAGATGACTATAAGCCATCGATCGCAAAAGAATACATAGATGCCAAAGGGACGAAGGAGTTCCGTCAGGACTTCACGGCTATGGGTGACCGGCTCAGCATGGTAGGCGTAGTATTCAAATGCGCTAACGCCGACAATCGAGCAGGTACGATGACCGCTTCTATCTGCGACAAGGACGGGAACGTCCTGGCCAAGTCGGATGTGGACATCCTGCAGGCGTCAAGCCGTCATCTTGTACCGGTATACTTCAATGATTCGCCGGGAGGTATATGTAAAGTCAAAAAAGGTGAGACTTATACCCTGGTGCTGAACGGTACGGATATCAAGTCAGATGTGGAATTCGCGATATTCAACGCTAAGCATTACGATGGTATATATGCCGCGACCGTATACAGCAGCATAAAATGGAAAGTCATAGGTCTGTATGCGATCCTGATCATCATCGCGATGCTGCTCGTCATCTTCGTCGCCGGAGGAACATCTGAAAGTGTGGCAGGAGAAGGCAGGCACGGCAGAGGTATGCTGATACGCAGGAATGCTGATAATGCGGCCCTGAGATGTATGTTCGTACTCACACCTTTCCTGTGCTACATCCTGGTCACCAAGGTGCAGGGGCTTAAGTCTGTTGACTGCGTCAAGAGCATGATGACATTCGCAGGACTGATGAACCTCTCGTGTATATGCTGTATATGGCTCCTGACATTCCTGATCTGCAACCGTAAGAAGGCTGCGGTGATCCTGACCACGCTGATAAACATGGCATTCACTTTGGTCAACTTTGCCCTGATCCAGTTCAGGGGAGCACCGTTCCTCTTCAACGATGTACTCGAGATCAGGACAGCGATGCAGGTAGCAAGCAGCTACAAGCTGGAGCTCGACCAGTATGCTCTGAGCACAGTGATATTGTCAATGATCTGGATATCACTCGCAGTTGCGTTGAAAGAGGATAAAAAGCTCGGGCTTAAGGCGAGGGCGGTCGTGCTGCTCATTACTGCAGCTGCTCTTGGCGGTTTGTACAATACTATATTTGTCGGTGATACACTGGGAGATCATGATATCAAACTCTCCGGATGGGATCCGCTGAGATCATATACTAAAAACGGCTATTATTTATCTTTCGCAATGTCTGTAAGACAGGCCAGAGCAGAGAAGCCGGAGGGTTATTCTCTGGATAAGGTCCGTTCGATAGCTTCTGAATATCAGTCGGATGAAGCAGTCCCGGTAACGAAGACAACTAAGAAGACTCCTAATGTGATCGCTATAATGAACGAGTCCTTCTCCGATATGGAGATCTTCGGTGATATAGACACCAATGAAGAGGTGCTGGCATTCTTCAACAGCCTGAAGAAGGATACTATAAGAGGAACGATGCATTCATCAGTATACGGAGGACACACCGCTCAGACTGAATTTGAATTCCTGACCGGTGATACAGACATGTTCATGCCTCTGAACTCGATCGCTTACTCTTCGGCAATAACAAGAGAGACTCCGGCTATGGCATGGCAGATGAAGTCGAGAAATTACGGAGGCAACATAGCATTCCATCCGGGTTATGCTGATTCTTATAACAGGAATAATGTCTATCCGCTTCTCGGTTTCGACAAGCACATTGCATCGGAGGACATGACGGAACCTGTCAGAGTCAGAAATTTCATCTCGGATAAGGCAGATTACGACAGGCTGATATCCGAATTCGAGGAGTACAGAAAGGGTGAGAAGAACAGACCGTTCTACATGTTCAACGTTACGATACAGAACCATGGCGGTTTCTCGGAGGATAGCGGGATCGTCGAGCCGCATCAGATAGATATCGAGGACGGCGCACTGCAGTTCGAAGAGCTCGGCCAGTTCCTCAATCTGATGAAGATATCCGATCAGGAACTTGAGAAGCTGATCAATTACTTCAGGGATCTCGATGAGCCGACTGTCATAGTGCTGTTCGGAGACCATCAGCCTAAGGTCGAATCGGAATTCTATGAGACCATGTATTCCAGAAAAGACGGTCTGACTGATCTTGAGAAAGATGAGATGAAATACAGAGTACCGTTCATCATCTGGGCGAATTACGATATCAAGGAGAAGGAGAATGTTGAGATCAGCGCGAACTTCCTCCAGACATATCTGATGGAGACGATCAATGCTCCGATGACGGGATATCAGAAATTCCAGGCAGATCTGATGAAGGATGTACCAGTCATTTCCAATAACTGCAAGATGGATAAAGACGGAAACCTGTATGCCGCTGATGAGGCCACTCCGAGTGAGGACAAGGTGAACGAATATCAGATCATGCAGTACAATGAGCTCTATGATAAGAAGCACACCGTAACAGAATTCTTCGAGCTCAAACACTGACGAAACGGCGGAGTGATAATAGCTTCACCCGTAATGAAAGATCAAAGCAGCTGAAAGAACGTGATCCTTCAGCTGCTTTTGTATTTGTTCAGATCGAACGCTGTCATCCGGGCATGCCGGCAGCTGCTCGCTCCTGATTACGGGATTTAGAACTTGTAAGTGGTCCTCGAAGTGAATTCCTCTCCGGCTTTGAGGATACCACCCGGGAAATCCTCATGATTGACTGCGTCAGGGAAGAACTGTGACTCGAAGCATACCGCGCATTGCGGTGTATAGAATGTGCTGTTCTTGCCGGTGTCATTCAGATGGTTGGCAGTATACAGCTGCAGACCCGGCAGATCGGTATGCACTGTCATGCAGATGCCGCTGTCCTCAGACCATAATGATGCGACTTTCCTGTATCCGCTGCCGTTGAGTACATAGTTGTGGTCATAGCCTGAACCGATCTTTATAAGCTTGAAATCAGCAGATATATCCGTGCCCAGAGCTTTGCCTTGACGGAAATCCATCGGCGTACCGGAGACATCGAGCATCGACCCGGTCGGGAGATTGTTCTCGTCGGTATCCGTAACATAATCAGCATTTATTTCGCACAGCTGCAGGAGCACTGATCCGCTGTCGTGACCTGAAAGATTGAAATAGCTGTGATTAGTCAGGTTGAGCGGAGTATCCGCGTCTGATACCGCTTTGTAATCTATATGCAGTTCGTTATCATTGGACAGCGTATAGGTCACTTCTACGTGCAGATTGCCCGGGAAGCCCTGATCTCCGTCCGGGCTGTCAAGACAGAATGTGACAGTGTTGCCGGTCATGGAGAGCTGATCAAAGCTCTGCCAGTCATCATTCAGGCTCTCTGTCGCGTAGGCATTGGCTATCGATCTCGCGCTTGTCTTGACGAAAGGTATCCTGGACTGCCACAGCCGCTTTGTATAGAAATCTCTGCCGCCGTGAAGAGCATTAGGTCCG
>SVCR01000034.1 GCA_015058265.1 Clostridiales bacterium | reverse complement strand
CGATCTCTACAGGCGCAACGACTCCTACAACGTTTGGGAAGACATGTCGGATGACGATGACTATATGAAGGATCTGATCCGTAAAGGCGAGAAGATACATATATCGGGTATCGTGTGTCCTAAAGATCCTAACGGCGCGAATGCTATGTCCATGGGTATCGGTTACCTTCCGTCCCTGACTGATCATATGATCAAATACGCCAAGAAGTCTGAAATAGTCAAGATCCAGCGGGAGATGAAGAATACCGATGTATTCTCCGGGAAGAGCTTTGAGGATATCAGGAACAAGACCGATGAAGGTCTCGGCTTTGAGGATATGATCAGCATCGATTCCGATAAGCTCGCCAGCGCTCTGGGCGGTAATCTCTCAGCGTCCGATCTCGAGAATATTATAAAGAAGATCACGATGGACACTGCTAAGGAGCTGTCCAAGAATGATACGCCTGAGGAGATCATCGATCAGGTCATGAAAGAGCTTTCTGCTGTCTGCAGCGGGATGGCTGATCAGCTCATGGAAATGAACCCGACCAAAGTCAACGATGATGCCATCGATAAGGCTCTGGCGGACAACCTTAAGAAAGACAAGAACGGCAAGCATTATGCTGTCGTCAAGAAGTTGGCCGCAGCTTATGCCGACGCTCTTAAGAAAGCTCTTAAGAGCCTGCCTGCGATAGACACCTCTAAGCTGCCGGGCAGCAAGCCTTCAGGCGGCAGCTCCGGTAAGCCTGACCAGGGGCAAAGCGACAGCTCCGGCGATGGCGGATCAGAAACAAGTGACGAAACAGGCAGCGGATCCGGAGATGAAGGTGGTGCCGACGGCGGACAGGATGACGGTTCAGGTGACGGCAGCAGCCAGGACGGCGGCTCCGCTGGCGGCAGTTCTGATGGCAGCGGATCCGGAGATGAAGGTTCCGGAGACGGCGGCAGCGATCAGGGCGGAACGGTCCCGGGCGGCGATATTCCGTCAGTCTCCCCTCTTGCTCTGATCATTCCTAAGGCAACAGAGGAATTCCTTGAATCCAAGGAGCTCAAGGCAGGTCTTGAACCATATGCCAAGGGAATAAAGATGATGCAGGACGCAGGTGATGTCGGCCCCGCTCTTGGCAAGATCTCAATGGAGATGGGCAAGATGTTCAAGG
Organism: Clostridiales bacterium; assembly: GCA_015058265.1. Next base: position 9,239 of record SVCR01000034.1, on the reverse strand, counting down.
TAGATCCTGCCGGTATAGCCTCCGCGTTCACCATGAAGATGGACGAAGAAGAGCTCACCAGGCTGATCACAGCATACATGTCAGGCAATGATGATTCGAGCTACGAAGCAAATCTGCGCAAGCTCGGCTATGCAGATCACAAGAATCCGGCATCGATGTCATTCTATCTGAAAGACTTCGAGAGCAAAGAGAAGTTCCTTGCGTTCATAGATGATTACAACAAGGATATGCAGGACAGGGGTGAAGAAGATCTCGTTATCAGCTATACAGATCTGACCGGGATAATGATGAAATCCGTAAAGACGATCACCAACGCAGTCAGCTATGTTCTTATCGCTTTCGTCGCGATATCGCTGATAGTATCTTCGATCATGATAGGAGTCATTACCTACATATCCGTCCTTGAACGGACCAAAGAGATAGGTATACTCAGGGCGATCGGCGCTTCCAAGAAAGATATCTCCAGGATATTCAATGCTGAGACCATCATCGTAGGTCTGTGCGCGGGAATAATAGGTATCGGAGCCAGCTTGCTGCTCCTGATACCGATCAACAGCATACTTCTGAATCTGACCAAGATCAAGGCATTGCGCGCTGTCCTGCCTCTGGCAGGCGGAGCAATACTCATCCTGATCAGCATTTTCCTCACATTTATCGCAGGGCTCATACCTTCGGGCATGGCCGCCCGCAAGGACCCTGTAGTCGCACTCCGAACAGAATGATCATTCAATGAGATTTATACAAAACAAAGAGCGATGACCCGGTGTCATCGCTCTTTGTTTGATTGTCTTAGGTATTATATGGAAATAATATGGAGGTTTTATTTCAGAGGTTATTATTATCTCTCTGTACACTCTCATATTAGTCCATGAATATGTAGAAACGGTGTTGTTTGTGAGAATGTGACTTGTCATTTTTCTGTTCGATCAAGTCACTTTAGTCTTCCGCAAACAGCCTCCCGAAGAGACTTTTGCTCTCTATTTGCTCCGGTGCCGGGGCTTCAGGCAGGTCTTTGAGCTTGGTCGGCTTGCCGCTGTAACCCGGGAAGCTTTCCAGTCCGAGGGCAAATTCCTTCATCTCCTCATATGAAGGAGCTGCAGCTATGCCGGACTTCTTACTGTTCACCTTGCTGTTCCACAGTTTGCTGCTGTTCGACCAGGTCTTGAGCTCTGTTTCCTTCCATATTTCTTTATAATTCTTGTAATCAGGGAAGTCACACCAGATGCAGAAATATCCGCCGCCCTGCGATCCCTCCGGAACCGGCCTGTACTTGGAAGCGCTGCTTGCGAACGAAGCAGGATCCCAATTCTTATATATATTCTCAGCGTTAACAGACCAGTACTTATTGTTCATAATGTCACCGCCGTGATCTGTCCTCAGCACGTAATAGCACCAAAGCGATATGCAGTGATAGACTGTATGCCCTTGTTTGGCAAAGTGCTCGCCGCTGTTATCGTGTCCGTTCCAGTATGCGATCTCTATGCTGTCTTTGAGCTTGACATGCTGGTCATCGTTTATGTCGATATCGTCATTGAACACTCTGACCGTGAAGTCCTTGGCTTCAAGCCTCTCCGCTGTAGAATTCAGATAGCTGATGAAAGCATCGCTGGAGCTCCCCTTCTTGATCCCGAGCTCTTCCTTGGCATACTTGGCCCAATGATCGAGGAAGTTCCATCTGTTGCTGTATGACATGCTTTCACCGCCAAGGTTGAAATTATACCATCCGATGATCTCATCCCCGCCTATGTCGAACTTTGTGCAGCCAAGGCTTCCGAAGAGATCCGCGTATTCATCCAGGAGAATATTTATGAACGCTCTGGCATGCTCCTTGGTGATATCTATGCCGATGCTGGTCGAATCACGAGTATCTCCGTTGTTCGAGAAGTGATTGGCTATCGAGCCAAAGCCCTTGGTCTTGGAATCATATTTCTTACCATCGCAGGTAAACGAGAATTTCTTATGATCCGCGACATAGTCAGCATATCTCTCTACGATATATGTGTTATGACCCGGCACATCGAATGACGGGATCACGTCCATATGATATTTATGGGCGGTCTCTACTATCTCAGCGATATCATCCTTGTTCAGCGAATCGAGCCCGCTTGTCAGCCACGGAAAAGCATCCGAATCAAGCCTGTATCCCTCCGCCTCTGAGAAATGCAGGATAATAGTGTTGTATTTCTGGAAGGATGAACGCCTGATGTAATTCTCTATCCATTCTTTAGGAAAGTACTTACGCCCGCAGTCGAGGAACACAGTTCTCTCCCTGAACTCAGGAGCGTCTTTGATCTCAGCGCAGTCAAGTGATACGCTGCCGTCCTCGGCTTTCTTCCCGGATTTCTTCTCATGAGCTATCTGGAGAAGTGTAGTCAGTCCGTACCATATCCCGTCATCAGAGCAGGCTTCAAGATTGATCCTGTCAGATATCTCGAGGTTATAAGCCTGATCGATGTCAGGCGTCACGACGCCTGCCTTGAAGTGATCTCTGTCAGTCATAGAAATGACTATATCACCGGCTTTCGAATCTCCTTCCCGCCCCCACACTACAGCGAGTGGTTTATCGGAAGGTATACCGTCAGCGGCGAATCTCGAATCCATCAGGCGGACTGTTTCTATCAGCCTTTCAGGCGGCTGTTTCTTGGAAACGATATAGAACCTGGTGTTTCCGTTCAATTCGAACTTTCCTTCTTTAGGATCATATCTTCTGGTAAGAGCCTCTGCATAGGTATCGGCTCCGGCCTTGAGAACAGCTTTTCTGTCCTCGTCATCGCTGTCCGGCAGATCCTCTTCAGTCACAGCAACAATATCTCCGCTATCTGCATAAGCGTATGACTCCTCCTCTGCCTCGGAACCGTTCTGATCATACAATCCGACAGCGAGCTCCTCAGACAGATAGAGCCCCGAATTTCCTGTAAGCGCGGACACCTGAATAACACCTTGCGACGCAAAGAGCAGAGCCGCGACAACTAAAGACAGGCAGCGGGCAGCGATACCCACACCCCTGCTGCCGGTCGGTCTATATTCAAATTTGTTTCTGTGATTGTTGTTTCTGATCATTAAGTATTACCTGATTAAGAAAAGTGAAATATGAATTCATTGAATGCGCCTTTGCTTAAGTAACCTCTTAGAGGAAAAGGACCCGGCTTCGTTGTGAGCTGTGCCCTGTGCGCAATTCAGAAAAACATGCCTTTGATCCATATCTCCAGTCCTATCGCGATGAGTATTATGCCGCCGGCAATTGAAGCCCGGCCGGACAAAGCCATACCGGCCTTCTTTCCTATTTTAAGACCCCCGATGCATATCGCGAAAGTAACGATACCGATGATCACCGCCGATGATGCCGCAGTCACGACACCGTATTCCTCAATAGTGAATCCCACCGATAGAGCATCGATCGATGTCGCGATCCCCTGAATAACCAGATCACCTGCTGAAGCGAACTTCTTTGCTTCAGTCTGCTCCGGTCCACCTTTATCCGCAACACTGCCAGCAGAACTCGCCGCCTCGCTCGTATCTCGCTCTCGACCTTTCCTGCTCTCTCCGATGCCCTCGATGAGCATCTTGCCGCCGATATACACCAGTAGGATCAAAGCTATCCACGGTATGTATCGTTCGAGTGAATTGAACCTGTCGACAGCCGTGCGGACCAGGACCCATCCGATGAGCGGCATCGCGAACTGAAAGATCCCGAATGTTCCGGCTACAGCCGCCATCCGCTTTCCTTTCATCCCGGGTTCTGCCAGCCCGTCTGCCAGCGACACTGAAAAAGCGTCCATCGCCAGTCCGATGCCAAGCAATATACTCCTGATAACCAGTTCCGATGTCACCTCTTACTACCTCTTTGTTGATCAGTCCCGCTGCGGATATATCCGGTCGCGGGACACCGGCGCGTGTCATAAGCCTGCAAAGGCCTGCGGCTTCTGCGTGTGTTACATCTGAGCGATCTCTTTTATCGCTTTGAGCAGTACATGGAACTCCTCTGCCCTAGGAAGTCTCACTCTTGCGGAATTAGAATCCAGCCCCTTGAAGTCATATCCGTCTATGACCAGGACGCCTCTCCTGAAGAACTCGTTCTTGAGTTCGATATTCCTGTCATCATGATATAGCAGGAGGAGAGAATTAGTGTCCAGAGATTCCGCCATATGCAGCCTGCCGCTGCCTGCCGGAGTCTCGGATGTGCATCCGAGAGCCTCTCTGATCTCAGCCTTCATGCGTGCAAAGTCAGCTTTGCTCTTCTCGATGAATCCCGCATTCGAGAGTGCCGCTGCAGCCACCTCTCTTCCGAGTTCACTGACCATATACGGGTTGACCATCTTGTTCATGTAAGCGATCAGCTCTTTGCATCCGATGATATAGCCTACTCTCAGGCCCGCAAGACCGAAGCCTTTGGACAGGGTGCGCACAACGACCAGATTGTGATATTTCTCGGCCAGTCTGACTGCGGAATTGCTTCTGTCCATGAAGTCGCCGTAAGCCTCATCGATAATGACAGTAATATTCTTCTCCTGAGCGGCTATGACGATCCTCTCTATATCCTTGATATCGATGCACTGTCCGGTCGGATTGTTCGGGTTATCTATATAGATGAAGTTGTAGTTCTTTTCTGTCTGCGGCAGTCCCTCTCCGGAATCCACTCCGTAATGAATAGCGATGAACTCGTCTGCATCGAATTTATAATTATTCTTCTTATCCAGCTGGTAAGGCTCGTATTCGATCCCGATCATCTCAGCGTGCATATAGTAGTCAGTGAACTGCGGTGACACACCGAGAACTACAGCGTCATGCGTATCGAAGATATTGTTGATGATATACAGAGCGCTGATGCTGCCATCAGCAAGGAGGATATTCTCTCTCTCGATAAATGCATCCTCTTTCCAGTAATCCATGATCGCATCATACAGAGCCTGGCTGTGCGGATATGGTCCGAGCTTTGCAACATCGAATTTTCTGAAGGCTTCTTCGCATTCAGACGGAAATCCGTACGGATTACATCCTTCACTGCAGTCTATCCCGCCTTCAGGCAGATCTACATGATCCATAGCATAGCTGATCTTTTCCTGCTCGAGCAGTTGTTTCTTTATCTTAAGCTTCTGAGTCATTTCTTATCCCACTTCCCTTCTTACTTTTCTGTAAACAGTTGATATATTTTGAGCAAAACCCTTCTGAGTCCTGCTGTATGATCTTCAATATACGATGTGTCTGATCCATCAGAACATCCCCATCGTTTTCAAGGCAAAGAGCCATACCGGTATAGTGAAGCAAGATATTATCGTTGTCACGACAACGATCTCACCGGCGAGCTTTCCGTTTCCTCCCATAGAGCTGGCCATAGCGTATGAAGCAAGTGCTGTCGGCGAAGCCGTCATGAGGACTATCGCGATCAGCTCAACATCTCTCATACCGAGCAGCACGGCGCCTGTGATGCCGAATATCGGAGCGACAGCGAGCTTGCCCACTGAACAGAACGCGAGCTTCTTCCTGTCGCTGGTAAAGTCATCTATATTCAGTCCCGCACCCAGCAGGATCATGGCGATAGGAGCAGTGCAGTCAGACAGCGAAGAAACAGTCTGAGCGATGATCTCCGGGAGCTGTATCTTAAGCAATATCGCGATGATCGCCGCAAGACCTCCGACTATGATCGGATTGGTGATTATTCGCTTTGCCAGATCCACTGCATCAACATGACCTCCCCTGAACTTTTCAAACAGGATGACAGATGCTACTGCGTAAGTGGATACAACGAACAGTATCACCACCGCCACCGGAGCTACCCTGCTCTTGCCGAACAGGTTGATGGCTATAGGCAATCCCATAAGAACTATATTACTGCGGAAAATAGCCTGTATCATGGCGCCGCGGTCATAGTTGTCCTTCACTACCAGGCACACGGCTATAAATGCGGCTACTATCTCCAGCAGAGTGAAGCCTTCCGCGTAACCTACGAAACCTACCCTGAGGTATTCCTGCACATCGCGGCCGTAGATGTTATCGAACATCATAAAAGGATAAAGAGTCACGAATACGACATGTGTGAATCGCTTGACCTCTTCTTCCTTTATGACTTTGAACATCCTGAGCAGGATGCCGATGATCAGATATATTGCCGATGGAACCACGGCATTTACGCAGATAATAAAGTTGTGCAGCATTCGATTAGTATATCACACAAGAACGTGTTTTTACATCGGCAAAGCAAATACATCCGCAGAAAATGCGCAAAACGGCGCGATCAGTACTCAGGCATGAAAGCGCTCGGAAAAACGCCATAAAAACAGTGCAGGGCCTGAGCCCTGCACATGATAATTCTGTCGTATTTTGTCTGAATCTTTATGCAGCTTTCTTCTTCTCTGCTTCTTCAGCTCTGCACTTAGCCGTGTACTCCTTGAGCATCTCGAGGACCTGAGGACTGAGGAGCAGGATCGCGATCATATTAGGAATGAATATGAATCCTACTACCATGTCTGCAAGATCCCAGATCTGCGATACAGGAAGCGTGCAGGAGATGACCGGCGGGATGAAGAACAGCCACTTGAGATACTTGACTGCTTTCTCACCGAATACATATTCCAGAGATGTCCTGAATTCAACGAAGAATCCGAGGTAGCTGGAATAAGCGAACAGGAATACAGCGATACCGAGGATGCCGACACCGACAGGTCCGAGTGCATCTCTGAACGCCGCGAATGTCAGATAGATACCTGTCAGCTGCTCGCCGTCTGCTCCGGTCTGAGTCCATACATCTCCGGAAACGCAGAGGATGGAGATACCTGTAAGAGTACAGATCACGATGGTATCGATGAATACCTCGACTACTCCGTAGAAGCCCTGGTGGATAGGGTGGTCAGTCTTAGCTGTAGCATGTACAGTAGCCGCGGTTCCTTCGCCGGCCTCATTGGAGAAGATACCTCTGAAGCCGCCCTTGGTCATGGTAAGAAGAACTGTCGATCCTGCAAAACCGCCGACAGCTGACATCGGTCTGAACGCGTATCCGAACACCTGTCCGAATGCATGTCCGAGATTTCCTATATTGAGCAGTATTACTACAATACATCCGATGATGTAGAGTGCGCACATCGGAGGAACTATTACCGAGCAGAACTTGCCGATCCTCTTGATACCTCCGAGTACTACAACAAGGCTGACAAGCGCGATAGCGACACCCGTGAAGATCAGAGGAACTCCGAACGCGTCATCAAGAGCTGTAGCAGCTGTATTGACCTGAACGAATGCGGCATCAGTGAGTACCAGCAGCATGAGTGCTACCGCGTATATGCCGGCGAGCCATCCCCACTTGTGTCCGAGCCCGTTTCTGATATAATGCATAGGTCCGCCGTACCACTCTCCGTCTTCACCTTTCTTACGGTATTTGATGGTGAGGGATACCTCGGCGAGCTTGGTCATCATGCCGAATATGGCTGTCATCCACATCCAGAACAAAGCTCCCGGTCCGCCTACAGCGATGGCTGTCGCGACTCCGGCGATGTTACCGCTTCCTACAGTTCCCGCAAGTACTGTCGAAAGTGCCTGGAATGGTGTGATGCTGCCTTCGAGGTCATCGTTCTCTTCCTTCTTGAACATCTCTCCGAATGTCTTACGGAAGATGAGCGGAAGGCATCTGATCTGGAAGAATCCGGTGCGGATACCATAGTAAAGACCGCCGCCTACGAGAAGTATGAGCATCGGATAACCCCATAATGTGTCGAAGAAATTATAAATACTGTCCCACATAATAAGTTCCTTTCCCTGTTCTTTCTCAACTATTCTTTTTCTCTCGGTTTTCGGTCTTTATGTACGACCGATGAACACCCGACTATCCGCGGACGAACATATCCAACAGAAATATTCTGCATACAACGTACAATATAGCATAAAAATGCGGCAACTTCCACAAAGTATTGTGTTGTACCGCATTTAATACCACAAATTATTGATAAATATTAAGATTCAGGCGCATATTTCTATGCGAAACACCTTCTGTTATCCGGATAATCTACAGATTGCTCATCACGATCCCGGCGAATTCGCTGCATGACTTTCCTCCCGGGAGGCCTGTCATTTCACTGCCTATTTCATTGTCGGCAGCCGCAACAGCCGCTTCGAGTTTATCTGCTTTTTCAGCATAACCGATATGTCTCAGCATCATGACAGCCGCTGTCATAAGGCTTGCCGGGTTGGCCAGATGCGCGATCCCGTCGCTTACCATTCTCGGAGCGCTGCCGTGTATCGCCTCGAACATCGCAAAATCACTTCCGATATTAGCCGATCCCGCTGTGCCTACGCCGCCCTGGATCTGAGCAGCTTCGTCGGTTATGATATCGCCGTACAGATTAGGCAGCAGGAAGACTTTGAAATCACTCCTTATATCCTTATTGATGAGATTGGCAGCCATTATGTCAACGAACCATGTGTCAGTCTCTACTTCCGGATAGTCTTTAGCTGTCTCCAGCGCGATGGTCTGGAAATCCCCATCAGTCTTCTTCATTATATTAGCTTTGGTCACGACCGACACCCTGCCCTTGCCGTTGTCGCGGGCAAAGTCGAAGGCCGCTTTCGCTATCCGCCGGCTTCCGCCGGAGGTCGTGACTTTGAAATCCACAGACAGTCCATCACCGATTCCGCTTCCCAGTCTGACGCCTCTTGATCCGAGCGCATATTCGCCTTCGGTATTCTCTCTGAAGAATGTCCAGTCAATACCCTCCTCAGGGATCTTGACCGGGCGAACGTTGGCGAATAAGTCGAATCTGCGGCGGAGGAATACGTTAGCACTTTCGAGATTCTTGCCTCCCATTGCTGCATTAGGAGTCGTCGTCGGTCCTTTGAGCAGGACATCGCACTTCTCCATCTGCTCCAGCACTTCTGCAGGAACAGTCTCGCCTGCGGCCAGTCTCTCTTCCAAAGTGAATCCGCTGATCTCTTTCAGATCGAGTTCTCCTTTAGCTAGCTCATCCGCGAGGAGTTTCTCCAGCACGGCTCGAGTCTCCTTCATGATAACTGGGCCTATGCCGTCTCCCGGCGCGAGCCCGATCACTGTGGCACGGGCATCCTTTCCTGCAGCTGCGTCGCCTTCCGGCACGGCGCCGGCGCCTTCCATCCTGAGGTTCCTCTCATATTGCTCAGCAAGCATCGCTTTGAACTGCTCTGCTGCATCTTCTATCTGTCTTTCGATCTCTTTGCTGATCATTTCTCTATCGCCTTTCTTTCTGATCCCCAATATCCTTTTCCCCGATGATCTCCGG
>SVCR01000033.1:10565-10826 GCA_015058265.1 Clostridiales bacterium | reverse complement strand
CTTCGGCCGCGAGTGTGGCCGCTGCTGCTCCCGCAGACGCGAATCGCGGTATGAGTACCAGATTGAGGACCAGATCGGCCGCGGCTCCGATCACAGCTGCGATCACCACGTCTTTCTCTCTCCCATCAGGCACCAGCAGCTGCAGCCCGATTATATTCGACATGCCTATCAGTATCACTGAAGGCATTATTATCTTCATGGATATGACAGCACCGCTGAACCCGCCGCCCGCGAGCAGCTCGATGCAGTCCTCCGCAAACA
>SVCR01000033.1:0-10555 GCA_015058265.1 Clostridiales bacterium | reverse complement strand
TCCATCGACTCTCCTCTTCGCCCATTCTCAATATAATAAGAGTTTCTCGGCAGCAATACAGCGCTCACAGATGTGACCAGACTGACTATCACCAGCTTGATCTTTACAGAGACACCGTACAGACCCGCCTCTGCATCTCCTTTGAACAGATCCAGGATCGCCAGATCGAGATTGGTGTAGACCGAAGTCGCAACCGCCAACGCGAAGAACATCAGCATCGCAGGCAGATGTCTCATGAGATCGTATCCGCCGACAGGCTTCAGCAGGATATGCTTTCTCAGATTGCACATATTCAGTATGTTGGAGGCCGAAGCCGCGAACATCGTCAAGAATCCGTACATCACGTAGTCCGAGCTGCTCCTGACCATAAGGAACATCCCGACCAGAGCCAGCAGCTTGAACGACAGTGATCGGACAGTGATATATGTGTATTTCTCAAGAGCTTTGTACAGCCACTCACACCCCAAAGTGTTCAGTACCATCACAGCGCTCATCATCGCCATCAGGAATCTGTCCTCTGCCATCCTCGGAACAGTTGCCAGCATGATCGCATAGACCCCATAAGCCGCGGCGCACGTGATCAGATTGATCCCGATTATCTCCTGTGCCGTCCTCGAGAGCTCAGTTATGTCGTCTCGCACCCTTGCGCACGCTCTGATGCCGTAAACAGGGATCCCCAGCTCCGCAAACATCGAGAAGAAGGTCACTACAGATGTCGCAAAGTAGACTTTGCCCACGCCCTCCGGTCCGAGTATCCTCGTCACATAAGGCAAAGTAATGATCGGAAATACAACAGAACCTGCCGTGAGCAGAGCATTCATCAGCATATTGACTTTTATCGATGATCTGTTCGAAGGTCTTCTGTCACTCATTCCCGTTTTCACTCATCTGCCGCGCATTAGGACTCGTCTCGCCGGCATCACGCAGCATAAAACCGCGTAACGTGAATATTATTATAAAAAACGTAATATATTGATAAGGAATCACTATAAAAGTGAATATATACACGAACATTACAGTAAACGCGATCCCATTCATGTCCCTGCGCCTTATCGATCTGACAAGAGCAGATATGAACGCATAGATATAAGGCGCGCCCAGCCATATTCCGCCTTGTGCTAATATCTCCATCGGCGAATTGCTGAATCCCGTATCGAAAAATCTCCAGTAAGGCATGAAGCTCTGCAGATAGCTGAGATCCTCAAATCCCCCGCCGAACACAGGGTGCGCCATCCACGCTTTGAATCCCACGACAAAGTCATTGACCCTGACAAAGCCGGAAGGTCTGCCCATCTTCTCCGCCGCAAGTATAACAACGATCGCAGTTATGACGCCCGCTGTCAGCAGTACTGCCGCTTTGCCGGCCGCAGTGTATCCGGTCGATCTCCTCGATGATGCTATCAACCGGATCGTCCTGAACAATATCATCAGGACCAGGAAACCGTATCCGATCATCGACATCGTGCTGAGTATGGCGACTGCGAGAATGGTCACATTCCTGCGATGCTCCTTGTATCCGCCCCTCACTGCCAGACATTCTGTCATAAGCGCGACAGAATACGCGCACGCTGCCATAGGCGCTTCGGTGAAGATGCCGGTGTTCCGCGCCTGTACCAGTGTCCAGTTTGTCCACTGAGTCTCGAAATATATGCACATGAATGTCGGGATCCTGACATATCCCCCGGTCGCCGACCAGTCCAAATCCAGATAAGCTGTACAAGGCAGGACCTTCAGGATCGAACCGGTCACCCAGCCCGCCAGCGATATGACGGCGATAATGACCATCAGATCCCTGAAGCATCCGAGGATCCCGATGCTCTTCTCTTTTCCGCCGGGCGATCTCGCCAGAATGATCATCATGATCACGGCAAGAGCGCACCTGATCACTCTGAGCGGATTGACCGGATTTACCGCCAGGAACACACCTGCATATACTGCAAAAGCGGTGCATATCAATGCTGTCTTCCTGATCCATGCCCTTCCGGTACCGGTGCCTTCATTTATCTTGATCACAACGCAGGCCGCCAGAGCTATCATCATGACCACCCACACGGACCGGTTCACTATCATCCCAACATCTCTGAGATGCATATAAACAGTCCTGCACTGGATGATCATGCAGGCAGCCGCTATATATTCAGCCGTCTTAAGCGCACTTTTCTGATTATTGTAGATACTGTTTTCATAAAGACTGACTCCGGAATCGGCTGCGCCGGTCCGCCTTCGCTCGGCTGCCGCTACATATCTGCACAGCACGGAGTAAGCCGTATCGCCTGCCCTATCCGCCATCCTCACTAGACGCGAGCCGCGTGAGATCTCATATATCTCCGGACGCTCTGCCTTGAGTCTCCCGCTGTAATCAGCCAGTTCCTTCCTCCTGGCGGCAGGATCATCGAGCAGCATCCATGTGACATAGATCTCTCTGACCATTGTGCTGATCATCTTATCGGTCAGCATCCGCCTGGCTCCGGAGATCAGAGAGCGACCTGTTTTATCGGAGCATGCATGTTTCTCGATATATCTTTTCTCAATATAGCCCTCATATATATCGAATACGCCATCCGCCGCTTTGACCTTATCCTGACAGTGCTTTTTCCTGCCCTCGACACTCATGCTCTGACCCGGAACGCCCAGGCTGTATCTGTAGACCGGCTCGCGATATCTTACCGCATTCTCGGCATACAGCTCCGCAGCAATTACATATTCATTGTCCGTATAGAAGCAGTTCTCTGTGAGCTGAACACCCGATCTCCTCATCACGTCAGTCCTGACGCATATCTCGAACATGCTCAGTCCGTCATCGAGGCAGGCCTCCTCCACTGCAACTGATGAGGTCTGCATTCTCTGATGTCTGTCGCACAGTTCATCTCCCGCAGGTCGTCCATCAGCATCCAGCCTCTCGATTATATACGGAGTGATCACAAGATCCGCGCTGCAGCCTTCATCAAGATACCTGACCAGCCCCTCAAGTCCGTGCCGGTCGAATGTATCATCACCATCGAGGAGTTTGAAGTATCTCCCCCTGGCCTCGCGCAGCGCTGTATTTACAGTCGATCCGTAACCGCCGTTCTCCTTGCTGATGATCCTCACCGAGTCCGGGGATCTGCGGGCAAAGCGCCTTGCCACCTCCACTGTATCATCCGTCGACCCGTCATCGATGATCATGATGTCCAGCTTCTCCGTTATCTCCCGTCCCACATCAAGCGATGCCAGGGTCCTCTCAAGAGTTGCCCCGGTATTGTAAGCCGCTATTGAAACAGTAAGGACTTTGTCCCGATAACCTGGATCCATTAATTAGAGATTATTGATTGATGATTACTCGTTAAAAATTACTGATTATCGGCTATTGATTATTGATAGCCTGAACATATCCGATACGCCGGATACCCATCTCAAAGAGGGGGTCTCAGCGTCTTCCATATTGCATGTATATCCTTCTGACTGTCGCTGCCGCTTCTCCGGATCCGAATCCGTTCTTCTCCGCCAGATCAGCCCCTTCGGGATGTCTGCGGTGCGGTGAGGCCAAAGCCTCAGCCCACGCATTTACATCATCCGCAGGCAGGAACTTAAGATGCGGAGTAACTGCTGCTAATTCAGGTATCGCATGAGATGCATATACTTCGAGTCCGGCAGCCTGTGCTTCGATAGCAGCGATAGCAAGACCTTCATACCTCGAAGGCATGGCCGCGACATCTATAGCCTGAAGGTAATCAGCTACATTGTCTACGGCTCCGGTGAACAGCACAGAATCCCCGACTTTCAGGATCTCCGCTTTTTTCTCCAGCATTTCCCGGTCCTCACCGTCGCCAATCAGGATAAGTCTGTATTCTCCCCGGCGGTCTTTCCCGATGGTTCCGTTCTTCTCTCTGCTCCTGATCTCTGCAAGAATGTCGATCAAAGCGCTCTGGTTCTTCTGCCCTGTCAGCCTTCCTACATTTCCGATCAGTACGTCCTCATCACCTATCCCGAGCTTGCCGCGGACAGCTTCTCTCATAGATGCATCGTATCTGAATCGATCCACCTCTATCCCATTCTTTATGACGATCAGTCGATCCCTGCATATCCGGGCGGGAAATCTCCACTTCCCTGCGTCTTCAGAACACGCGCAGTAGTCGGTCGGATAAGCTGACAAGCTGAATGCGGTTGCCGCTTTGCTCAAGGTATGCTTCCAGCCCCTTCTGCCGGTGCAGTGGGAGTGTACGATTATCCCCGGTATCCCTGCTCTGTGAGCAAGCCGGGCATACATAGCCAGCATGGAATTGCTGCCTGAATGGATGTGGATGATATCGTATCTATGCGTCTTCAGGAATCGTTCTATATGTTTCCGCTCGCCTGACCTCAGGCTTCCCGGACGGAAATCACATCCGAGTGAATAGACCGTTCCGGAATGCTCTTTCGCAAAGTCCTCTGCAGCAGGATTGTCGCAATAATACGGCGTAAGGAAATCAGCCTCGATACCCGTCATGTCCATCTTCCTAAGGACATTGAGCACGAAAGCCTCCTGGCCGCCATATGAAATAGGTTCTCCGAACGCTTCCAGTATCCTCAACTGTAACTCCTGCTGTGTCTCTGTATTAAGACCGATATTCTGTCTCCGATCTATTAGTATTTATTCTGCTCTGTATTCAGCCCATGTCCGAGTTCAGGCGCACGATCATCTTTTACCTCCGAACAGTTCACCGCTCCGGGGTTTACTGCCGCAGGTCTGTCCGGTGTCGGCCAGAACCGCATGCCTTCGTATGTGCCTCGTATGATGGTGCCGATCCGCTTCATCTTATCCTTACTTCTCATATCTGACAAAGCGACTCTTATCATGTGTACCGGCAGCCTTGCCGCTTCGTACAGCAGCCCGCGTACGCCTTCCCTTCTGTAGAGATATACATCATTCCTGTACAGATATCTGAATCTTCCGACCCTGTCTTCAGGAGCGCGCGATATATCCGCTCCGCAGTTGACCGGTGTGTCATGGACAACCGCGCTTGACGGAACTACCATGCATGGATACTTCGCGGATATCCTGCGCGTATATTCCCAGTCATCCGACCAGATGAAGAATTCCCTGAAAGGCAGTCCGACGTCTCTGACGACATCGGCCGGGAGGAAAAGCGACACGAATGAAGCCATCTCTATTCCGGTGCATGTATCCGGCATACTTCCGAGGTTTCTCGTCACGGTCTCCCTCTGCACATTCATCGTACACAGCGAACCGTCAGTCCAGAGGACTTTGCTCGAGAGGAACCCGTATTCTCCGCTGTGTTCAGCGTCATATTTCAGGAACTCCTCCAAAGCTGCCTCTTCCGGCACGCAGTCATCATCCATCAGCCACAGGTGTGTATATCCGGCCTCAACTGCCTTTCTGATCCCGTAACAGAAGCCGCCGGCTCCTCCGCTGTTATAACCGGTATTGCGGTAGATGATCCTTGTATCCTGCTCATGAGCGGATACGATATCCCGCACCATCTCAGCCGTCCCGTCCGAGCTGTTATTATCCACTATAAATATCTCCGGATGCTCGGATGCAGTCTGTCTGCAGATCGCTTCGATGCAGTTCCGGAGTTTTTCCTTGCGATTATACGTTACGACCACGGCGGCGATCCTTCTCATTTCGCCTTCCCCCTGATCTTTCTGATTATCATATGTAATGCTTTGGCAGGGAGGTTCTCCCTCTCCGTCATTATATACGGAAGTTCTTTGTATTCATACCCTCCGGCATCGATCCACACATCGAGCAGCCTCTCGGCGACATAGCCGAATACCCGCTTCTCCCGATCCGAATAACCGGTCATATCCAGTCTGCGCTCCATCTCGAAGAGTATCCCGAACAGCCAGCTGCAGTAATCGCGGAACAGATCCTTCTTCATGATGAACATATTGAATCTGTGCCCCGATCTCTTCTTCATGCTTGAATTGAAAGCCTCGAGGTATTCAGGGCATCTCTCACGGATTATCTCCTCAGCCAGATCAAGTTCTGCAGCATGATGGGCGTGGACGTAATGCGAGCGATTGGTCTCAATAAAATATCTCCTCCTCACGGGGAGAATGATATCTGTATCCGCCATTAAGCGATCTGCTTCTTCAGCTGTCAGGATATAGACAAAAGCATCCTCAGGCCGGAATGCTCCGGACGTTCTTCTGAGTCTGCCCTGCAGTCTGTATCTCGCCGGTGAGGCAAAATATCTTCTGTAATGGCACAGTCCCAGGCTGTCTGCGTTTTTCAGCAGTTCGTCATCCTTCCAGATCCGGTACAGTCCGGTCAGTTCGCAGAAGGTCCTGTTGCGCTCTGAGATATTATCGCCGGTGTCATCCCTGATGTATCTTCCATACGCCATGTCAGTCATATTCGATCCGTCCTTGCAGTACCCATCAGCAGTTACGTTCATCGGCCCGAATCCGTCCTCACGGGCAAGCGCCGCCCCTGCCGCGACAGGCAGATAGAGCGGATCCTCCGGCATGACATATTTCTTATGTGAGATAACCGCTATCACTGTCCGCATCCTGGTCAACCGTTCTTTCTCAATACCGCGAACGGTGTAAGCGCGAGCAGGCACATATCCAGAAGCAGCGACTGATGCTCTGTGTACCACAGCTCCATCTTCTGTCTCCTGCCGCTCTGGTAAGTTGCGTCATTTCTCGCAAACACCTGCCAATAACCCGTCAGTCCGGGCTTTGCTGACAATAATCTCTTCTGTTCCTCTTCTGTATAATTGACGAGTTCTTCTTTCATTACCGGTCTCGGCCCGACGAGACTCATATCCCCGCGTATGACGTTGAACAGCTGCGGCAGTTCGTCAAGCGAAGTCCTTCTCAGCAATCGTCCGATCTCGGTGATCCTCGGGTCATCTTTCAGTTTGAACTCCTGATAGTATTCCTCCAGATCTTTGTCATTCAGCGCAGCTTCGAGATCATCTGAACCCGGCTTCATGCTCCTGAACTTGAGGATGCGGATCGGTTTTCCGTCCTTTCCGACCCTCTCATGGATGAACAGAGGAGAACCGGGACTTTCGGCGACCACCAGTGCTGAGGACAAGATCATAACAGGACTCGTAACGCAGACCAGAGCTGCAGCACCTGCGATATCCACTGCTCTCTTAGCTATCTTATTGATCTTGTATTTCTCCATTCATGAATTCCTCAATATATCCCAGAGCCTCATCCACTGAAGCCTGATCCGGTTTCATAATATATAGTTTCTTGCCCCACATAGAATAGCACTTCTTGGTCACAGCGTTCTTGCCCTTCATCTGGTAATCTGCGATGTCCCATTGCGCCTTCTTGTCGAGCTGCATCTTGATCAGACTCCTGATCTGCTCGTCGCTCATGCTGGTCTTCATCCCTTTGGCCAAAGCATCCAGCAGCTTGTCGTAGTGTATCAATATTCCCGGCGACATCGCTCTCCACGCGACCTCACGCAGCACCTGTGCCTGATTCTGCGCCCTGTGGATGTCCCCGTCCTCGTAAGCGTATCTCTCTCTCGCATAGGCCAAAGCGGTCACTCCGTCCATATGGTTCCAGCCCTTCTCGATATGTACATCCGGGTTGGTCCATGCAGTGAACTCGGTATCCGACTCGACATCGATGCCTCCCATCGCGTCGACAACATAAACAAGTGCCGCAAAGCTGACTTTGACATAGAAATCCATCTTCAGGCCCGTGAACTTCTCTACAGTCTTGACGGCCTCCTCAGTTCCGAATATACCGGCATGTGTCAGCTTGTCCTTGGCTCCGTACGAAGCAAGCTCAATGTAGTAATCGCGAGGTATGCTTGTCAGCAGGATCTGATTGGTAACAGGATTCACCGTCACGATCATGTTCAGATCGTTGAGAGCCACCTCTTCAACGCTGGATCTCGAATCAGAACCGCACAGGAAGATATTGAACGAGTCCCTGGTGACATCAAGTCCGCTGTCTTCCGAAGCGATAGTCTGAGTTATCTCGTGGTTCCATATCGTCCTCGTCGCAAGTTCGAAGTCAAAGTGTTCATCGGTTATCATGGAGCGGTTGGACTCTTCGATTATCGCCGCGTCACATTCGCCTGAATACAGCAGATCTGCCAGCTCCACAGGGTTGGCCGGATGTATGGTCTTCATTGGCCCGAGAGCAGACTTGATCTCTCGTACGCCCTCCTCCAGCATGCTGCCGGATGATTTGTCGACATAAGCGAAGGTGGCATCTTTAAGATCATCGATATCCTCTGCTGTGCTGTCCTTCATTACCACAACAGATATACCATATCTCTCTTCAGAGCCGTTTCCGACATCCTTGATGAACCCGTCACTCTTCCACATATATGCTCCGGCAACAGCAAACAATCCGGATATGAGTATGCACATCACACTCATCGTGATCCTCAGGACCTTCCGTCTGCGGCCGAGGATCCTCCCCATGGTCGTCAGGAGCATCAGAAGTATGACTATGATCGCTATATAAAGAAACAGGTCCCCCGGGATCACTCCGAGACGAAAGATCGAATATAATAAAAACCCGGAAATAACAAACTGGGCAATAAGTAATATATTGCCCATGAGTGTATTTCTCCGTTTGTTATTCTTTTTTCCGTCGATATTATTTCTATCCGACCTGCTCAATTTACTTGACCGTGACCTTGATCTTCTTGGTCTTCTTTCCGCACTTGACTGTGATCGTGGTCTTGCCCTTCTTCACGCCCTTGATCTTGCCCTTGGAGGAAACCTTAGCTATCTTCTTGTTTGCGGACTTATAAGTGATCTTCTGGAAGCAATTTGCCGGCTGTCTGACAGCTTTGATCTGGTGGGACTTACCCTTCTTGATCTTGACCTTAGTCCCGCTCTTGATCTTGATGCCGGTGCACGCAACATCATTGACCTTGACTTTTATGTCTCCTTCTTCACCGCTCGCAAGTGTGACAGTGACCACTGCGCTTCCTGCTTTGGTCTGAGCTGACAGCTGGATACCGTCATCCTCGGTGATCGCGGCTTTCACAACACCTGTATTGCTTGACTTGACAGACTCAATGCTGTCTCCTGCACTATATGTCACTTTATCGACCACAGGAACCTGCTTGGTCTTAAGAGTCACTGTCGGTTTCTCGAAATTGATCTTTGCCGGAATAGGATTGATCTTGGTTCCCGGCGCCAGTTCCCTGCCGCAGTCTGTGCAGACGATCCTTCCGGTATTACCTGTAGTGAATACATCCGGATCCTTCTTGTTATAGACTTCTATGTTCTTATGGCTGCAAATAGTGAAATCTGCAACTGTTTCATCTGTAGTTGTTTCATCAGCAGGAGTAACAGCGTCCCCGCTGCCAACAATGATTTCAGTATCACTCTGCGCGAGAACTCCGATGAGCTCATTGAGGATGGCAAGGCCGCTGTTTATTATAGCATCCTGGTCGCTCGAATATCCCGCATACTTGTTCTCTGTGGAACCCTTAGCAGTACACATAGCATCATAGAAAGCAGGCAGAGGATCCGCTCCGTTATCCTTTCCCGGAATTATAGTGATATCTATGTCCTTCGTCGCGGCTATATTAGTCCTACATAGCTGGAGGAACGGGTACTCGTCCGCAGGTATGTGGATCTTTATCGCTCTGGTATTAACGGTAGTGATCTGCATGGCCTTTCTCATTCTCTGCATCGCATAACCGAACATGCTCGCATAAGCATCCTCATGATTGACCGGATCATACAGATCATCCAAAGTGTAAGACCTTGTGAATGTCAGCACACTGTTACCATACTGGAAATATGCGCCGCTGCTGAATCGTATCGTATGGTCAGGGCGCGGTCCGATCGACTTATCATCTATGACATAATAGTCGGTGTACAGATAGTTTTCAGAAAGCTCTGCAAGAGCTGTTCTGATCCTGCCCTTAGGGTCATTATAATCTGTTGTCCATTGTCCGGTCGTGGTGTCCCACTCGCCGCCTATATTGTTGCAGCTGAAAGTATAGCCGACCAGACTTGTCTGCGCGATGCGCTCCGCTGTAGCAAATTTACTGAGATTAGGCAGGCTCTCGTTGATATCTATAGGGGCCGCATCCGTCCTGATCGATAATGTTGATGATCTGGACGTCGGCTCATCTTCATTCGGATGCATCAGCCAGGAAATATCATTCATATTCATTTCGATGGTAAGACGCCCCGGATCAACAGTACCGCTCAGGACCTCTGTATGAGAAGTATAGTCCCCTTTGTACTGTCTCTTGAATACCGCGTCACTGCCATCTCCGTCTGCGAAAGCAAAGGACATTCCCGATGCAACAATCGCCGCAGTCAGCATAATTGTGATCAGCTTGTTTCTCATAATAATCACCTTTTCCCCCAGTTATCATCTGATTGACTGTATAATTATACACGACATTTACTTCCATTCATATTGATAAAAGCTATAGACTTACGATTGTTTATCAAGGCGATTCTTTAGACCTAATCCATAAACTCTATTTGCAGCATAATCATTCAAAAAAAGGCGCCGGAGCCTAATGACTCCGGCGCCTTTTACTTATTCTAAGTCTGAATCTTCACTCAATTATTTGACCTTGAATGTTACTACTTTCTTCTTGCTTCCGGCTTTGTAG
>SVCR01000032.1 GCA_015058265.1 Clostridiales bacterium | reverse complement strand
TCGCACTGCATGACGATCGTCTGTGTAGCGTCGAAGAGTGAACCATAGCTCATTCCGATAACGTCGCTGGAAACGATCTCTTCTTCTGTGTAACCGAAGGATTCGCTTACAGCAGCCTTCATAGCTTCGTTTATTCCTTCAACAGATACTGTGTCTGTCATATCCTTGAGTGTAGCGTCGAGGATTGTGATCGATCCTGATGGAACAGGAACTCTCTGAGCGGAACCGATCAGCTTGCCTGCGAGTTCAGGGATAACAAGGCCGATAGCCTTAGCAGCACCTGTGCTGTTAGGAACGATGTTGACAGCACCGGCTCTTGCTCTTCTGAGGTCACCCTTTCTGTGTGGTCCGTCAAGGATCATCTGGTCACCTGTATATGCGTGGATAGTTGTCATGAATCCGGTTCTGAGTTCTCTGTAGTCTGCAAGTGCCTTAGCCATTGGAGCGAGGCAGTTAGTTGTGCAGGAAGCTCCGGAAACGATTGTATCCTCAGCTGTCAGTGTCTCGTGGTTAACGCCGTAAACGATAGTCGGGAGGTCATTGCCTGCAGGAGCAGAGATCAGGACCTTCTTAGCGCCGGCGTCGATGTGAGCCTGTGATTTAGCCTTGGATGTGTAGAAGCCTGTGCACTCGAGAACTACGTCGATTCCGAGCTCTCCCCATGGAAGCTTGCTTGCGTCTGCCTCAGCATAAACAGGGAAAAGCTTTCCGTCTACGAGGATGCCGTTCTCTGCCTCTTCTACGACTGCGTCGAATCTCTTCTGAACGCTGTCATTTCTCAGCAGATAAGCGAGCATGTGAGGGCTTGTCAGGTCGTTGATAGCAACGATCTCGATGTCCTTCTCTCCGTAGAGCTTTCTGAATGACAGTCTGCCAATTCTACCGAATCCATTGATTGCAACTTTCATAATCTATAGTCTCCTTTCACTGATACATCAGTAATAAATACTTTCGTTATTACATTCCCACGTATTGTATCATTTTATATATGATATCTCAATCGCTTTCGTTATTTTTCTGTCTACATTTGAGGAAAAGCGCTAGTTCTGGTTCTGTGATGCCAGCCTTCTGCGTATCTCCTCTTCAGTCCGGGTCAGCATGTCGAGGAAGTCACCTGAAGATATCCTCAGCGCTCCGTGTCCCCAAGAATCCTGCTGGACCAAAGTATCCGACGATACCACATATACGCTTCTGTTCCGGGAAGCATCGGTGATCTTGCCTATGCGTATGTCCGCAGGTTCATCTTCAGTCGTATATATGACCTTCACTCCTGCATAGTCCTCCTCCGAGCCGGTGCCGTAAGGAACTTTGTACGCATCGAACACGACTGACATCTCCACACCATGATACGAAGCATAATTGCAAAGCCTGTCCAGAAGCTGGTCTCTGGCCGATCCCGGATCGATCGATGACAGCTCCTTCAGGTACTTATCGGCATAGATCACATTGTATCCGTCAACTATAACAAGCAGAGGCTTGCTTTCCTGCTGCGCGGAACTGTTCTTTCTCTCGTGCTTTGCTTTGATCTCGAGATTGCGCTCATCTGCCTGAGCTTCAGCCGGAGCTCTCTTGCCGGAGTAACCGCGGCCGTAAGTCTCTCTGGCTTCACGGCGGACACTCTGCTTGCCCGCGCCGTAGGTCTTCTCGAATATCATGCGCAGCTCTTTCTCTGCCGCTGCCCTTCTCTTCGCGCGTTCCCTGACGTCAAGGCCATCGTATGGATCAGACGCGGCCCTGCTGCGCGGTGCAGATGCTCCCGCATCGTAATCACGGCTGCCGTCAGAGTTTCTGCGCAGGACATACGGTATATGCATATGGCTGCTGACCTCATCCCATTTTACGATATCGCTTCCGCCGTGGTTGACGAAAACAGAATCAGCAGTATTCTCAACATCTCGCTCCGGGTCGTAGCCTGTGTTCTCGATCACTGCATCGGCGTCGTGACACTCTGAATATCCTGCGCTCTCGCATGCCAGGCGGCCTTCTCCCGAAGTATAGCCGGTCAAAATCTGCTGATATCCCGCGATCTGCGCTGCAGGAACGCGTCCCCTGATGTGCGAGAAATCGCCGTCCTGTTCCAGGGAATCCTGACTTCCGCCCATCTGGCGGATATCTGTCATCGCCCTGCCGACCATATTCGAAGGCAGACCAATGTCATATTCAGTCCAAGGCTCGAGAAGAACAGCTTTGCCGTCTGCCCTGGCCTGCATCAGAGCGTTTCTCACCGCGCGGTAAGTAGCCTCGCGGAAATCTCCGCCATTGGTATGCTTTTCATGTGCCCTGCCTGCTGCCAGTGTGATCGTCACATCTGTAAGCGGTGCACCTATGAGTACGCCTGTGTGCTCTTTCTCTTCTATATGTGTCAGGATCAGCCTCTGCCAGTTCACGGCTAGCTCATCCTCCGGCACGATGCTGTTCACCGTTATCCCGCTGCCGCGCTCTGCCGGCTCGATGATGAGATGGACCTCTGCATAATGTCTGAGCGGTTCAAAATGGCCAACGCCTTCATATGATCCGGATACGGTCTCGAGATACAGGACTCTGCCTGTACCGAAAGTGACATCATATCCGTATCTGCTGCGGATCATGCCTTCGATCACTTCCAGCTGCACCTGTCCCATCAGCCTGATCTCGATGTCCCCGGTATCTCTTCCCCACCTTACGTCGAGGGCCGGATCTTCCTCCGCAAGGACTTTGAGATCCTTCATGACCTGGTAAGGATCCATGCCTTCCGGTCCGGCGACTGTGTATGTCATGAACGGTCTTATCGATTTGAATTGGACAGGAGGTTCTGCGCCGACACCGTCACCCGGTGTAGCTTTGCCCATGCCTTTAATAGCGCATATCGTTCCGGCCGCTGCTTCATCGGCCGTGACATACTTGTTTCCCGAATAGAGTCTGATCTGATTGATCTTGGCTTCCCACTCATCTGCATCTGTGCCGTGATCACCCTGCAGCTTCGATGTCTCCCCGGATGACCTGACTTTGACTTTGTCCCGGACGCGCAAAGTTCCGCCTGTGACTTTGACAAAGCACAGCCTCTCGCCGTCTTCTGCATCAGCAACTTTGAACACTCTGGCTCCCAAGTCGCTTCCGTATACCGGCTCCTCCGCAAATCTCGCTATCACGCTGAGCAGCTCTTCTACACCATCCAGTTTGAGCGCTGAGCCGAACATACAAGGTACGATCTCCCCTCGGCGAATCGCGCGAGCGATAGCTCTGTCAGAAGGGACCAGATCAGAATCCTCGTTATTGCCATAGTCATACTCCTGACCGCCATTATCAACCAGGTCGGCTTCAGCTATCTCTCCCAGAACAATGTCAGCCAGCTCGGAAGAGTACAAAGTGATGCCGTCTATGAAGCTGTCCGTCCGCTCCCGGTATCCGGCAAAGTCAACCGCTCCTGCGCCGAGTTCTTCAGCGAGTTCAGCGATGATCTCCTCTTTGGCCCTGACAGCTATGTCCATCTTATTGACGAAGATGAAAGTCGGGATGCTGCGGTCTCTCAGCATGTTGAAAAGAGTTCGGGTGTGCGCCTGCACTCCTTCAGATCCGCTCACAACAAGAAGAGCGTAGTCGATCACCGACAGCGCTCTCTCCATCTCGGCCGCGAAATCCACATGGCCGGGTGTGTCTATCAGCGTGATGCCGATGCTTCTGTCCGACTCATCCTTAAAGCTAAGTCTGGCCATCTTGGAGAAGACAGTGATGCCTCGATTCCTCTCGACTTCATAGTTATCGAGAAAGGCATCCTTATGATCCACTCTTCCGAGCTGTCTTATCTCCCCCGTCTTGTACAGCATAGCTTCGCAGAGAGTCGTCTTCCCTGCATCGACATGCGCCAGTATTCCGAGATCTATCCTCTTTTCCTGACTCATTTTCTATCTGTATAGATGATTGGATCCCATATCTGCAAATTGCATTTGCCTATCGGATTCGGTATCCGCCAATTGCATTTGATCAATGGATCCGCCACTTGTTATTACTTTTGCCGGGCTGCTATGTATTCAATTATGCTGTGAGCAGCGATGTTGCCCTCGCCTACAGCCTTTGCTATCTGATACGGTCTGCCCGTGCAGTCTCCGGCTGCAAAGCAGCCCGGGATATTCGTTGCCATCGAGCGGTCAGTTACGATATGGACGCCATCCAGCTCGAGTCCGCTCATGAGTGTCGACGGAGCGATAGAATTCCTGAGGCAGAAGATGCCGTCGATATCTATCGTTGATCCGTCTGTGAGCTCGATACCGTTTGCTTTGCCATCTCCGAGGATCTTGCGAATAGGCTTTTCCAGCTTGATGATATTAGGCTTGTCAGCTTTGACGTCTTTATACGAAGTCGCGAGATAGACCTTGTCAGCCATCTCAGCCAGATACTCGACCTCATGCTCGAATCTCGGGTCACCGCAGAACGCCGCGATAGTCTTGCCCTTGTAGAGGAAGCCGTCGCAGGTCGCGCAGTAGCTGACGCCGCGACCGAGGAGTTCCTCCTCGCCGGCAAACCCTTTGCCGGCTGCGACGCCCGTTGCCAGCAATATCGTCCTCGCTGTATATACTTCTGTCCCGGCCGAGAGCATGAAAGTATCTCCCATCGGCATGATGGCGGTGACCATCTGCTCTGTCACCTGGATATCCATTGCTTTGGCATGCTCATCGAACTTCGCCACCAGATCCTTGCCGGAAATGAAACCAAGGCCGGGATAGTTCGCGATCTTCTCGGACTTCTCGACTTTAGTGCTGTAATTGGCAGCTCCCAGCGTTATGATCTCTTTATTGTGCAGCTTGAGATTCATAGCTGCGGACAGCGCCGCCGGCCCTGTCCCTATAATTGCTGTATCGTATATCATCTCTAATTCCTTTTCTTCCGGTCTGATTTACTGGATAAGCGCGCTGATCCTACTCTCCGAGATCGGATCTGATGACCTTGCCGATGTTCCACAGCTGCGCAGCTTTCTTGGCTGCCTCGACGCGCTGCTCTGCCTTCTTATACTCTATTGAAGCCGTCTGTGAACCGCAGTCCATGCATGTCACATACCACCAGCTGTCATTTTCCTCTTCAAGCAGCCCTGCACCTCCGCAGAACGGGCAATCCTCAAGCAAGATCTCTTTATAAATATCCAATGTTAATTCCTCCTCTGAATGATCCCTCGCCCCATCTAACATGAGTCGGGTTATCCTCAACCATCTGATCGTCTCATCTTGCGCTGAGACGCGCCATCTTCTGTAACAACATCAACACTCCGCCTGTGCTTTCAGATACTCTGCCGGCCCTGTCTCATACAGATCTCTGCCGTAGGCATCTACCGCTACCGTTGCAGGCAGGTCCTTCAATTCCAGCTTCCTTACAGCCTCAGTCCCGAGGTCCTCATAGGCTATCACTTCGCACGCTGTTATGCATTTTGCCAGCAAAGCGGCCGCTCCGCCAGTTGCCGCGAAATATACTGCGCGGTTCTTCACAATGGATGCTTTGACATCTTCATTCCTCCGGCCCTTACCTATCATGACCTTGAGTCCTCTGTCGAGCAGCATCGGCGTATGCTTGTCCATCCTGTAGCTGGATGTCGGCCCGGCCGGTCCTATTACCTCTCCTTCCTTAGCAGGAGCCGGTCCGAGATAATAGATCCCCGCGCCGTTAACATCGAACGGCAGCTCGCGGCCCTCAGCCACAGATTCGGCCATGCGGATGTGCGCCGCGTCTCTGGCCGTATATATCGTTCCGGATATCAGAACTGTGTCGCCGGCCTCAAGTGCCATTATATCCTCTTCACAGGCAGGCAGCACCAGCTTTTTTATCTTATCATTCATTTTTATTACTCCGACTGCATTATCAATAATCCTAAAGCATTGATCGCATTGATCGCATTGATCGACCCGAACGAGCGAATGCGTTCTGTTTGATCGATCAGATCTCCTCTACTGCATGCCTCGATGCGTGGCAGCACATGTTTACTGCTACCGGTTTTGAGGCGATGTGTGTCGGATGCCATTCTATATTGACTCCGAGCGCTGTTGTCGCTCCGCCGAATCCTCCCGGTCCGATCCCTGTCTTGTTGATCATCTCAAGCAGTTCGACCTCGAGCGCGGCATATTTCGGATCTTCATTTCTCAATGTCAGCTCCCTTGCAGTCGCCTTCTTCGCGAGCAGAGCAGCAAGTTCCATCGTTCCCCCGATCCCGACTCCGACGATCACCGGCGGACAGGCGTTCGGCCCCGCTTTGACCACGACGTCTCTGATAAATTCCTTTATCTCATCAAGAGAAGCTGCCGGCGGGAACATCCTGATCTGACTGCAGTTCTCACTTCCGAAACCTTTGGAAACAGTTTTCAGCCTTATCCTGTCACCCGGCACCAGTGATGTGTATATTATCGCAGGGGTGTTGTCTCCTGTATTGCTCCTGTCGAAGAGCGGGTCCTTTACCACCGATTTTCTCAGATAACCCGCATCGTAAGCGCGCCTCACGCCTTCCTGGATCGCCTCATTGAAGTCCCCGTTGATATGAACTTCCTGGCCGATCTCAGCGAAAACCACGGCCATGCCGCAGTCCTGACATATAGCTACACGCTCTTCAGCAGCTATGGCGTAATTCTGCTCTATCTGGCTGAGGATATTCGCAGCAGTCGGATTCTTTTCGACTTGAATGCCCTTGCTCACCGCGTCCCTGATATCCTTAGATATCTCGTAATTAGCTCTGAGAAAACCTCTGCACACTGCTTCGGTAATGATCCCGGCTTCTATCTCTCTCATAGACTCAATCCTCATCTTCCTCGAAGAAATAATAGTCGATGTCTCTCTTCCTTACCCCTTTATAGCAGACTCCGAGATAGTCCGCGATCGCGTCACGGGCTTCCTTCTCCGTAGGTATCGCATCTCTGTCTCCGTCCTTGCGCGGAAGTGCCAGATCGACATACAAAGCTCCTTTCTCGCCGATCACCACCTTACGTCCGTCAAAGACATCTTCGTTGATGATCTCCGCGAGCAGCTTCTCCGGTCCGTCAGAAAGCAGCATGACTGTCAAGCAGTCATCCCACTCCATATCTGAATAGTTCTTCTTCCATTCGCGAACGAACTTTTTCGCTCTCTTGTCCGAGAGCTTGTCGAACAGGCGCCTCGAAGCGTCAGTCCTGAATTCCAGTTCTCCTACGGTCGTGCCGTATCCATATGCGAAAATATTCCCCACTTTGTCTCCTTCTGTCACCCTTTCAGGTCACTCAGCCTGATCCAGTTCAGCTTTCAATTTCTCTACAACTTCTATATCCGACGGCAGCCACTTAACTGTGAAGAGCTCATCCCTTCCCAGCCACTTCGCCGCTTCATGCTCCACGAGCTTGACCTTCTCAGACACAAGACTGCAAATATAACAGTACATTGTCATATGGAACTCCGGATAGTCATACTCGATCGTATCGAACAGCTTCTCGATCCTTATATCCGCTTCCAGTTCTTCATGTATTTCTCTGACCAAAGCATCTTCCGGTGTCTCTCCGGATTCTCTCTTGCCTCCGGGGAATTCCCACCAGTCGGTGTAGTTCCCGTAGCCACGCTGAGTCGCCAGGACTTTGCCGTCTTTGATTATTATTGCTGCTGCTACTTCAATATTCTTCATAAGCATCCGATCATTCGCGATCTGTTACCACCTATTCTTTTCCTATTCTGAATTGCGGAATTAAGACATTATAACACATGTACTCTTGGCGATTAATCTTTCTGTTAAGAGATTCTCAACTACCAGAATTCAACACCATTAATGGCCGACATGAGCATTTATTTTCCTGAAATATTGATGTAATGAAGTTTTCCGTCTTCTCCCCACTCGACCGAGAGATCGCACCTCACGTTCTGTGATGGATCCGGATGATCCTTCCACAGCTCATACAGACGAGGAAGGAAAACAGGCCACTGACTCGCCTCATAATCCTCATGATCCGTCGCATAGTTAGGCACGAGCTTGGCATCAGGATCCGCTTTGAGTATATCCAGCACGAATGCCGGAGGCATGGAACATCTGCTGTTCTGCACTGTCGCAGTTATATGGACGATGCCGCCCGGAACGTCTTCCCACTCATGGACAGTCGAATCGACCAGCTCACCGGCATCATTGAAGACGCCCTCACAGATAACATGGCCGAGAGCAGTTTTGAACGGATAGAAGTCTGTAAGATGCAGTCTGTGTATCTCGACTCCTTCGCCTCCGAATACCGGCAGCGCAGGATCGGTCGTCTCTGCGATTATATGTACTGAGTCCTCAAAACCATACTCATATGGGGTCTTGAGCCAGTTGAATCTCTTATGCGATCCCGGCGCGCACAGATAGTATCCCTTCTCCATATTAGCCCAGAACCAGTCCAGCATCTCTGATGTGAGGCCCGGCAGGAAATGATGTCTCTGTGACGGCAGGACAAAGCCTTTCTCGATCGCCTCATCCGTCAGCTCGAGCTGTGCAAGAGGCGGCTCCGGTTTAGCAGGCTTTTCGTACGGCACGAAAGGTACTCCTTCATTCTCCTGAAACGGGACATGCGTCTGCCCCGCACTTGCAACATATATGCTCTTATCTATCATCTTCTCCTCCAACAATAATACTTATTCTTCTGCGCGTCACTTTGCAATGATTATATCAGAGCAGCTCTCCATATGCGCGAAGAAAGACTAAAAAGGGAGCCTCGAGTGCTCCCTTAAATGTAATTACTATTCAGCTGTGATGGTGACTGTCACACCGCTTCCGCTCAGCATTTCCCCCAGCTCGGAGGATGACTTATCCGTTATCTTTCCGAGTCTTGTGTAAGACCAGGAATTCGAACCGTAGAAGATGACCATATGATCCGATGTATAGAGCATGATATCGCCTGCTTTCGTCTTGATGCTGGTGTCATCGCTCGGCAGTGTTGTGCCTATAGCCCCCACCTGCTCAAAGCCTCCGTAAGGATCCATCTCTATAGTCACTTCACCCTGCGAAGCAAGCTCCTCAAGCGCTTTGACAGATTCATTGTTTTCCCATGATACTTCCACTTCTGTATCATTTATCTTCATCTTCATATCAATAATCTCCTCATCTTCATCGGCTGTTTCCTGCCCGGTGCCGGGATCTGAGCCCTTAGGATCGGCATCCTCTGCAGCCCCGTCAGATGCCTCAAGGCTGTCAGTTGAAGCGGTCCCGTCAGATGATCCGGGATCGTCACTCGAACACGCCGGCAGATACATGAGAAGCAGCGCGATCATCATGATGATCGTTATGATCTTTCTTTTTCGCCAATTAATCCTTTTCACTGCTTCCCTTTCGTGACATATTCCCACTTGCAGAAGTGATGGCTACTCGCTCAACAATTCCTGCTAACTGAGAGTATTTCGTTAATATAGTTTCCGAAATATAGTTTCCGAATACTCTTCCTAGAACGTATTTCTCTGCAGATATGCGACTGCCTCTTCGATCACATAAGTAGCGTCCATTCCATCTGCGCGGACCACTTTCTCCTTAGGCAGCTCGCCGTGGATATCCAGATGCGCGTGCTCGGCAAGCTGGTTCTTAAAGTAGTTATTGTCATCTATGCATGTAGGATCCGGCTGGACGAGGCAGATGCTGTATGCCTGCAATATTCCATATACACTGACATTGTTCCATGTCAGGCCGCGGTATTTCTCAAGCTCAGCCGGAGGGAATGGTGTGCAGTCACGGTATATGGACATTGCCTGCCAAAGTGCTGCTGTCTCCTCTTCGCTAAGCGGCTCCGCTTCGTTAGCGGTCCTGCAGTT
Organism: Clostridiales bacterium; assembly: GCA_015058265.1. The sequence goes on along the minus strand of SVCR01000032.1, from coordinate 1,384 downwards.
GTCATTGACCTGCTCGAGCGTTGACATTCCGGAAAGGACTGCGATAACGCCTTCGAGGTCCGAAGCAAATCTGATCGACCATGATGCTATTGACTTATCAGGACATACATCCTTGAGTACCTTCTCAGCCTCAACAGGCAGCTTTGCAAGTCCGCCGCCCTTGACAGCTTCCATTACGATGACTTCCTTGCCATGCTTTCTGATTATCTCATAGCATTCCCTTGCTGCGACAAACTCGCTGTCCCAGTCGATCGGATTGAGCGCGATCTGAACGAATTCGATCTCAGGATGAGCATTCAGGACTCTGTCCAGAAGTGCCGGTGATGAGTGGAATGAGATACCAAGATGTTTGATCTTGCCGGCTTCCTTCCAACCCTTGGCGTGGTCGAAGAGATGCTCTGAGAGGAAAAGTCCGTCGCCTTTGCCCTCGATCCCGTCATACCATACGGTCTGAAGATTGTGCAGCAGATAATAATCGATATACTCAACACCGAGGTTTTCGAGCTGCTGCGCGAAGGTCTTCTCTACGTCCTCTTCAGACATCGGAATGAACGAAGGGAATTTGGTCGCGATCCTGAAGGAATCCCTCGGGTGCCTTTCGACCAGTGACTTTCTCGCTGCTTCCTCGCTTTTCCCGTTGTGATATACGAAGCTGGTATCAAAGTAGTTGTATCCTGCTTCAAGGAAAGCATCCACCATCTTGTTCAGATGTTCATAGTCGAAATTCGTAGGGTCTCCGCCGATAACCGGAAGCCTCATCATACCAAATCCAAGATTTTTCATAGCCTGTTTCTCCTTAATATAGTTAGTTATAGTAAACCACTATATCTATTTTTAATTATTTACACATTAGATGTCAATCACCAATGATGCATTACAGATACTTCTCGAAGAATGCCTGTACCTTGTCGAAAGGTATAGCATTATTGCTGCCTCCGTCATACAGATCAGTATGTACAGCACCCTCGATGACAAGGAACTCTTTATTGTCGGTATACTTGCTGTCCTTGATCATATTTTCATATGCATCCTTGCCGAAGTAGAATGAATGCGCTTTATCTCCGTGCATGATCATAACAGCGCTTCTTATCTCATTTGAATACTGAAGTATTGGCTGATTCACGAATGATTCGCATCCGATAACGTTCCATCCGCCGTTGGAATTGAGCGATCTCTCATGGTATCCGCGGTCAGTCTTGTAGTAGTCATAATAGTCAGCTACGAAGAATGGCGCATCTTCAGGCAGCGGATCTACGACACCTCCGCCGAGTGCGTATTCACCGTTCTTCAGATCCTCGAGTCTCTGAGCGCAAAGTGCTGCTTTGGCATTATAGCGCTCTTCTTCGCTGTCCTGCGAATCGAAATACCCCTTGGCGTTGACACG
>SVCR01000031.1:9811-11175 GCA_015058265.1 Clostridiales bacterium | reverse complement strand
AACTGCAGGATCATAACCAAACGAGACATGATCGAACTCGACTGTGCCAGTGACTTCACCCGCGTCGCTCACAGCATCCGGGGCGTCGTATTCCTCTTCTTCCTCAAGAAAATCAAACACCCTCTCCGCGGCAGCCGCCATCGACTGGACCTGATTCATTATCTGTGCGATCTCCTGTATCGGCTGACCGATGTTCTTGACATACTGAACGAAGGCCTGAATATCTCCGACCCCTATCGCTCCTCTTACGCAAAGCACTCCACCCGCAACAGCAACGCCTGCGTATCCGAGATTGCTCACGATCCTCATCAGAGGCCTCATCATTCCCGACAGGAACTGCGATCTCCAAGCTGAGTCAAAGAGCTTCTCATTGGAGTCCTCAAATTCTTCGGTCATCTTATCCTCTCTGTTGAAAGCCTTGATGACAAGATGCCCCGAGAAGTTCTCCTCTATCTGACCATCAATAATACCGAGATATTCCTGCTGAGCCCTGAAATGACGCTGCGATATCTTGATCAGCAAAGCCATGACTGCAGCAGATACCGGCACCACGAGTATCGCGATCAAAGTCATTGTCACATTTATGGTAAGCATGACAGCAATGATCCCGACCATGCTAACTATAGCCCATATGAAGTTGGACACGCTTTGGCTGAGCGCCTGACCGAGAGTATCTACGTCGTTGGTGATCCTGGACAGGATCTCACCGGTCTGTACGCGTTCAAAGTAGCCTATCGGCATGCGGTCTATCTTCAGTGAGATATCACGGCGCATCCTGTAGACGGTCTTCTGCGTGATATTTGTCATTATGAGAGCCTGCAGGAACTGACCGAATGCACCGAGTGCGTACAGGACAATAGTGAGTATGAGTATCTTCCCTACGGCTTCAAGGTCAACTCCTCCGGTCCCTCTTATTCTCGCGAGAGCTCCCTGCGCCAGCAGAGTAGTCGCCTGCCCCATTACCTTAGGTCCGACTGTCTCAAAGACGGTAGCCAGAGCAGCAAGAAATACCACGCCAACAACGGCGAACTTATATCCGCCCATGTACTTAAGCGTGTTGCCTACTGCCTTGCGGAAATTCTTAGGCTTCTCGCCCGGAGCCAGGACCGCGCTCGGTCCGCCGCCCATCCTTCTCCGCTTTTTAGGCTGCATGTTATTCTGCTGTGCGTTATCGTTATGTTCTGACATATCTAATTAGCAGTTTGCTGTCAAACAGCGGCATTCAGTTCCTCTTCAGACAGCTGAGACACAGCTATCTCCTTGTAAATGCTGCAGGTCTTCATGAGTTCACTATGCGTACCGATGCCGGCTATCCTTCCTTCATCCAGCACTATTATCTGCTCAGCGTGCAGGATGGTTCCGAC
>SVCR01000031.1:0-9801 GCA_015058265.1 Clostridiales bacterium | reverse complement strand
GAGAACAGCTGATTCGACACGGATCATAGTTGCTCAGGATGGTTCCGACTCTCTGAGCAACTATGATCCGTGTCGAATCAGCTGTTCTCTCCGCGAGTGCTCTTCTCAGCTTGATATCTGTCTTCATGTCGAGAGCAGAGAAGGAGTCATCAAATATGAGTACAGGAGGCTTCTTGATCACGGCTCTGGCTATCGCCAGCCTCTGCTTCTGGCCTCCTGAGACGTTGCCGCCGCCCTGAGATATAGCGCTGTCATACCCGTCAGTCTTCTCATTTATGAATTCTGCTGCCTGCGATATCTCGGCAGCTGATCTGACATCTTCATCAGATGCATTTTCATCGCCCCACCTGATATTATCCGCTATCGTCCCCGAGAACAGGATCCCCTTCTGAGGCACGTATCCGATAGCGTTTCTCAGCGACTTCAGAGTCACGGATTTGATGTCCTTGCCGCCTATCAGGATCCTCCCGTCTGTCGAGTCGAAGAACCTCGGTATCAGGCTTACCAGAGTAGTCTTGCCGCACCCCGTGGAGCCGATGATAGCCGTAGTCTCACCCGGCTTTGCCTCGAAGCTGATATCCGTCAGCACATTTTCTTCCGCGTCAGGGTACCTGAAGGAGACGTGCTCGAATCTAACAGTCCCGTCGGTATCCTCAGGGATCTCACCGGCTTCCTCAGCGTCTCTGACAGCAGCTTCGGTATTGATGACCTCATAGATCCTGTCCGCCGCTATTCCCGCTCTCGGGAGGAATATCGCCATACTGGCGATCATGAGGAATGAGAAAACGATCTCCATAGAATAGGCAATGAATGCCGTCATCGTTCCGACCTGGAGACTGCCCGTGTCGATCCTTCCGGCTGAGATCCATGTTATCCAGACTGTGAGTCCGTACATGATGATCATAAGGAGCGGAGACATAGAGATCATTGTTCTGTTTACGAAGAGCTGGTTCCTGTAGAGGTCCTTGTTTGCTTTGTCGAATTTCTTCTCTTCGGTCTCTTCCCTGCCGAAAGCCCTGATGACCTGGATACCCGTGAGTATCTCTCTTGATACGGCGTTAAGCGCATCGACCAGAGTCTGCATGACCTTGAACTTCGGCATGGCAACTACGAAAAGTGTCCCTACCATGAGCAGTATCGCGATCACGCCGGTCACGATGACAAAGTTCATATGAGCATGTGTCTGATAGACCTTGATGATCGACCATGTGCAGATACACGGCGCGAAAAGCATCATCCTCAGCATCATCGTGCATGTCATCTGTACCTGCTGGATGTCGTTGGTCGCTCTTGTGATCAGAGAGGATGTCCTGAACTGATCCATTTCCGAGCTCGAGAAAGACATAACGTTCCTGAAAAGCTTTGACCTGAGCTCTCTGCCGATGCCGGCGCCTGCTCTGGCTGCCAGGAAAGATATCCCTGTTGTGAACAGAAGTACGATCACGGACATCAGAAGCATCATCCCGCCTATCCTGAACATATAGCGGTTCTGAATGGACAGGAGATCGAGACCTGCGGCCTCATCACAATCGGAAGCATAAGCGATCGCCATTGACCTTACAGCGATCTCGCTGTCATCAACTGACAGAGGCTCACTTGTCTTCTCTGCATACCGCTCCGCGAGAGGCTTCACCAAAGCTGAATCAAGCTCATCGAGCGCTTCTGTGTCTGTGACGACTCTCCGGTAAATGCCGTCATCGTCAGGCTCAGATGTAAAGGCTGCTTTCCATTTTGCCTTCTGATCATCGTTCATATGCGATGCCGCAGCTTCAAATTCGCTTTCCGTGACAGCCTCAGGCACTATGTGTTCAACACCTCTGTTCTGGATCCCGGTATCGATCAGGGCCTGAGTATACTGCGGCAGATTCATCTCACAATAAGCCTGGCCCAGCATGAGCAGCAGGACCAGTACAACAGTCATTTTATATGGGATGAGATTCCTGAACAGATTCTTCATATAGAAAAAATATCGTTACTTACTTCGAATACTTTTAAGTTGTCGTTCTTTACGACTCCTATTTAGAATACTTATCGTTTCTGGTGTGATCAGTGATCCCGGCAGTCTTAAGAGCCTCTTCAATATCCTCAAGGCTCCTCACATTAAGGATATTGCTGCGATCCTCTGCACGGCAAAATTCCTCTTCAGCCATACGGTCATAGAATTCAAACAGCTTGTCATAATAGCCGTTGACATTATAAAACATCACGGGTTTGTTGATCTCGCCGAGCAGGCCCAGCCTCTTCAGGGCTATGACCTCCGAGATCTCGTCTACTGTACCGGTCCCTCCGGGGAGAGCAATGTACGCATCGCCCCTTTCTATCATCACTCTGCGTCTTACCTGCATATTCTCTGTGACTACCAGTTCCGTGAGATCGTCTCTGGTCTCTTCTGCCTCAATGAAGAAGGCAGGCGTGACACCTGTAGCCTCTCCGCCGCCTTCGAGAAGAGCATGGGATACAGCTCCCATCATTCCGTCTTTGCCCGATCCGTAAACCAGCCTGTGACCGTTTGCCGCCATCCATGCACCGAGCTCTCTGGCAGCCTGCACGAACGCCGGATCATTTCCTTCATGAGCTCCGCAATAGACAGTTATGTTCATAATACGGACATCTCCCTCATTTCGGATAAAACTGTATCATCCGGCTCTTCCTTGTTCCATTCAGGATCGTAGAAGAGGTTGAGTCTGAGTTCGTTGGATATCTCTCTCAGCAGCTTGCAGCCCGCAATACTGTTTCCCTGAGCGTCCAGTGCCGGACCGAATACACCTATGCCGGCTCTCTTGTCAGATACGGAAAGAAGACCTCCGCCTACACCTGACTTTGTCGGGATGCCGACTCTTATCGCGAATGTTCCCGATCCGTCGTACATACCGCATGTCAGCATGAGTGTTTTGACTATACGGGCAGTACGTGAAGACATATAACGCTTTCCGGTGATCATGCACACACCGTCGTTTGCCAGCTTCTTGCCGAGATTGGCAAGTGATTCAGCAGTTATATCGAGTGAACACATCTTGGTATAGAACCGGAGAGTATCCTCTACATCTGTGGTGATGATTCCTTTGCTCTCGAGCAGATACGCGATGGATCTGTTCCTGGAGCAGGTCTTCATTTCAGAATCGAAGACGGCCTCGTTCATAGTGATATCAGGGTCAGAGCAGATCGACCTTGCGAATCTCAGCATATCCTGGAACGATACCTCAGGCAGCAGAAGTCCGCATACTGCAAGAGCCCCTGAATTGATCAGCGGATTGTAAGGCCTTGAATCGTTAAGGTCGAGCTCAACAAGGGAGTTGAAAGCTTCACCGGATGGTTCAGCACCGACCTTTTCAAATACACGCTTGAGACCGCATATCTCAAGAGCAACGATCAGCATGAGGACCTTGGACACTGATTGCATTGTAAACCTGACATTATAGTCTCCCAGGCAGATCTTCTCGCCTGTCAGCGGATATACACAGATCCCAAGCTGATGCGGATCCACCTTGCCGAGTTCCGGAATATATGTCGCTACCGCGCCCTTAGGGATCTCTTCTCTTGCAAGATCCATAGCTTTCCTGATTATCTCTTCAGCCTTTTTAGGCTCAGTGATCTGATAATGCTTATCGATCGTATATTTCTTGCTGTTTTCTTGATTTTCAGCCATGTCAGCCTCCATTTTCTTGATGTTTTCGTTACCTCCGCCGTGCCGGCTTCGGTCAATGATCTTTACAGATATGATCCAACTATGATCCCGCCGGGATCATTTTCGATCCCACAAAAGATATGCCGAATCTAAATGTTTTGACATCATATTATATCCGATTTTCTGCTCATTGAAAAGATGGGGGCCGCTTCTTGCGCATAGTAACAGCTGAAGAGATGATATATGTCAGGTCAGAAGCATCCCCCGTTGGGGGTTATTACTCTTGCCGGTCTCTGCTATAATAATCGAGTAGATTTCTTTTTTACGGATGTGACACTCGAATAAGGACGTTATCAGCACGGAGGCTAATCACAAAATGTCAGATCATAAAGATAACAGCGAAATCAAAGCTCCTCACAATAACATCGATCCCGGACACGGTCATAATCATGAGCACAGTCATATTCATGAGCACACTCATATTGACGAAAACGGGAATGTTTACACTCACGCCCACATTCATTCGGATGGAGGTCACGCACATGACCATGGGCATATCCATTCCGAAGAGCATACCAAAGCTGTCCTGAACAGGATGTCACGCATCATCGGTCATATGGAATCGACGCGCCGCATGGTCGAGAACGGCAGGGATTGTTCGGAAGTGCTCATCCAGCTTTCAGCGATAGAATCTGCCATCGCTTCCGTCAGCCGGGTCATTCTTAAAGAACACCTGTCTACCTGCATCATTGATGCAGTCAAATCCGATGACATCAACGCGATCGATGATCTAAACAAAGCACTCGACAAATTCATCAGATGATCATCTGCCTTAGAAAAACGGCCCCCGGAAGCCTGACTTCCGGGGGCCTGTTCGTTCAACAGGTATCGCTGATACTATTTTACTTGTATGCTGCTGCGAGTTCTTCTGCCAACGCCTCAACTGCAGCTCTGCTCTCATCATTGAGTGCGGAAACGATCTTTACCTCGTTCTCTGCATATGTGAGATTCTTGCTTCCCTCGAACATAGCCTTCATTGTCTTAGTTGCTACAGGTGCCCATGACCCGTTCTCGATGAAAGCAACTCTCTTGTTCTGGAACATTCTCTCAGTCAGTGAGTGTATGAACTCTTTCATGAACGGGAAAATGTCATTGTTGAAAGTCGTAGTAGCAAATACGCAGGTATCATATCTGAATGCATCTTCAACACACTCTGCCATATCGCTGCGCGCCAGATCGTTTACTGCGACCTTAGGAACACCCTTCTTCTCGAGGAGGTCTGCGAGCATCTCAACAGCCACTTTGGTGTTGCCGTAAACAGAAGTATAGTTGATAACAACGCCCTTGGTCTCTGCGCCATATGACGACCATGTGTTATACAGGTCGAGATAATAGCCGAGATTTTCGTCCAGGACAGGTCCGTGGAGCGGGCAGATAGTCTGAATGTCGAGCTTTGCAGCCTTCTTGAGCAAAGCCTGTACCTGCATTCCGTATTTTCCGACGATACCGAAATAGTAACGTCTTGCCTCGCATGCCCATCCGTCATCATCTTCATCATCTTCTTCCGGAACGACATCGAGAGCACCGAACTTACCGAAAGCGTCAGCGCTGAAAAGGACTTTGTCCGTGCTGTCATATGTCATGATGACCTCAGGCCAGTGGACCATAGGTGCAGCGACGAAGTTCAGGACGTGGCTTCCCAGTTCCAGAGTATCGCCTTCCTTGACGACGACTCTTCTGTCCGCATACTCTTCACCCTCGAAGAAATTCTTCATCATGTTGAATGCTTTGGCCGAGGAAACGATCTGAGCTTCCGGGAAAGCTGCCATGAATCCCCTGATGCTGCCTGAGTGGTCCGGCTCCATGTGCTGTACGACCAGATAGTCAGGCGTTCTGTCACCGAGTACAGATCTGACATTTCCGATCCACTCGTCAGTGAAATTACCGTCTACGGAATCCATTACAACTACTTTGTCATCGCATATAACATATGAGTTGTAGGCCATGCCTTCAGGTACGATATAGTGACCTTCGAAAAGGTCGATATCATGATCATTGACTCCTACATACTTGATATCTTTAGTGATTTCCATTACCGTTATTTACTCCTTAAATTCTATTTCAGACTATTCAGCTTTCCAAAGCGAGTGCAGATTGCAATAAGCGTATACAGCCTCTACCTCATCTCCGTCACATATAGCGAATGTGACCTCCGGAGCATCACCAGGCTTGAGAGCTTTTCTCTGATTGCCCTGCTTGGTCTGCAGCGATACCCACTCAATATAGTGAGCATCGATCATAGGATGTTCAGCTGCTCCTACTTTGACTTTGACAAGATTGTCCTTTACCTCGAAAACAGGAACATGCTTCTCTACAGCAGCATCAGTTGTGCCGGCAACGATCTCCTTCATCGGTTCTCCGCAGCATACTACAGGAACTCCTGTCTCTTTGACTACAGCGATGATCTGTCCGCAGTGCGCACACTTATAGAACTTCATTTCCATCTCTATTACCTCCGTTCAATTAAGATCGAATATGCAGCCCGCCGCATTGATCAATAAGCCGGGCGGCATAAACGTCTGCTATATGCCATTAGTTGTTCATGCTACAAAACAATACGACTTATTGCCAATACATTCTAACACATCGGCCGAAAAGGGTGAAGTCCGGAATGCAGACATTTCCGGATGATTTATGCTAAAATTGGTGATAACTAAGGATCAAAGAAAAGCCACCACTCACGCGTCTTATCACATGGAGGTGACCTATATGATAGAAATCCCTTTCACCATTGAACTTATCAACGGTATCGGCGAGCCGGAAACTGTGACCTTCAGGAGCGCAGGACCTGAAGACATCGACGCTGTTGTACAGCTTCAGAATACGATCGTAGATGCTCTGCCTGACAAGGACCTCTACTCCACATCCACCAGAGAAGAATATCTGACACAGCTCCGCGAAGATGTGTGCTTCATTGCAGAATGCGGGGACAAAGTCGCAGGTTTCTCTGTACTCGTTCCTAACGACCCGGATAATCCTCGCAATTACGGCAGATATCTCGATTACGACAGAGATCATCTGGCCGAAACAGCTTCACTCGATCTCACTATGGTAGCGCCGGATTACAGAGGGCGCGGGATCCAGAGGATATTCAACAAGCTGCGTATCGGCAAAGCTGTTGAGGCAGGTGCCAGGGAAGGTCTCTGTACTATCTCGCCTGATAATCCGTACAGCTACAGGAATTTCCTGGTGCTGAACTTCGAGATCATCGAGACCAGAAAGATGTACGGAGGCAAAGACAGATACATACTCCGCAAAGTTTTCTGAAAGAGCAAATAAGCAAACAAACAAAAGGATCCCGCCGTGCGAACGGCGGGATCGTGTTATTACAAAGCAGCTTCAGTTCTAGCAGAAGCAGGGATCCCCTGCTTCAAGTCACCGGCCTGAGCGGCAGGAGCGTTCAACGATGGAGCAGTCTGGCTGTAAATACGGTCTTGTCCTCATCATTGACGGCTGCGATCTCCCGGATCAGATCCGGGTCGTCATCAGCGGACGGTCTGCTCAGGAATCTCAAGGTCCCGCCTTCGAAGCTCTGCGATATGTAATTGACCTCTACTTCATTGATATCCATTTCCTCCAGCTGCTGTGAGCTGTAGCATCCCAGCATCGCTCTGACGTAGCTGACATTATTCATGTGTCTGCCGAGATCTATGTCCGTAGATCTGATCGTATAAGAGCCGATCTCCACTGCCCCGTCATTGTGCTTTCCCATTCTTACGAAAGGTCTGTCATCAGGAACAGGCTGAGGATTGTCCACATCCGGATAGAATTCGCCCATCCTCACTAATTTGCCGGTCTCCCTGCTGACAGATGCCCACATGCTGCGGCCGTATATCAGCAGCTCATCTCCTGAATATATAGCAAAATCTCTCTCGCAGCTGACCCTTTCCGAAGGCTGTATCCATGTTTTGACTGTGACTCTGTCAAGCATCACCGGCCGTCTGATGATATGGACTCTTGTTTTGGTCAGTATCCAGAACATGCTCCTTCTCTCCATGCCGGCCGGCCCCATGTCGAATGTATCCGCATGAAGCGAGGCGGTATCCTGAAATATATCGAATATCGCCGGCACACTTATCTGCGAGCTGCTGTCGCACATGCTCGGAAGCACGATTATTTCCCTTGATCCTCCGAAATTCGCTCTGTCTGCTATGATCTCTCCCATTTTTCCTTTGTCCTCTTTTTATGTACTGTTTTTTTTCCACCGGACCGGGTTTTGAATAACTGTCAATGACCCTGACCGTCCGGCGTCTGTTATTCTTCTATTTCGTTGATGAATGCCGCATAGAATTCCGGCACTGTCCTGTCAACGACAGACGGCTTTCCGTCTTTGCCTACGAACCCGTGGTCCGAGGTGCCTTTAGCTCTTATCTCGCCTGTTGCAGCGTCATATATCTCATAACCGAAGGAGCACTTTACCCTGCTCATCTTGGTCATCTTTACGCATATCCTTATGGTATCACCGAACTTCACTCCGTGCAGATATCTGCATGATATACCGATGACCGGACTGGCGACGCCTTCAGCCTCAAGCTTGTCGTACGGATATCCCATCTGCTCCATATAAGAGACCCTTGCCTCTTCAAAGTATCTGATATAGTTAGAATGATGTACGATCCCCATCTGGTCCGTCTCATAGTAATTGACTTTGCGTAAATACTCTTTCATTGAGTCCCCCATTATCTGCTATTATCTCAAAGACATTCATGCTGTCTCATTCTTACATAACATTGATCCGGCTCATTCTGCCTCAGGTCTCACCGTTATATAGTCATGATCGACAGCCTTCAGGAATTTCCCGAAAATATCTTCTGTCCTGATCTTCATGCTGGAAGTATTGATGCATGGATGACATCCGATGTATTCCTGCCCAAGCAATTCTTCATCGACCAGGAGCTGTACACAGTGATCCTTATCATTGATCAGCCCCATAACACTCGCGGATCCCGGAGTTGTATCAAGATACTTCTCCATGTATTCCGGCTCGGCAAAGTGAAGCCTCGAGCTGCCCGCCTGTTTAGATATTACGCTGCTCCTGAACACTTTTGCCTCCGGGATCATCAACAGATAGAACTTAGTGCGCTGTCTGTTGGCAAGAAAGAGATTCTTGCATATCTCAGCTCCCAGTGACTCCTCTACCGCTGCGCATACATCAGGATGAGCAGAATCAGCCGGCTCATGGTCCAGCCTGTCATATTCTATTCCCAGCTCGTCGAGAAAGTCATATACTCGTATCTCCTTCTCAAGTCTTCCCTCCGTATTTTCAGGTCTTCCTTTATATCTTGTCAGTTTTTCCATTTTCCAGAGTTCTCCCTTACAGCTGCGGTGCCGGATTCTCTCTGCTGAGCAGGTAATATACCGCGCCGACCATTCCCGCATCATTTCCGAGTGTCGCGGCTTTGAATTCAAGACCGTCGGCATAATCCGGCATGACCAGAGACAGAACATGCTGTCTCAGCGGTCTGATCAGCATCTTCTCCTGAGCGGAAACGCCTCCGCCGATGAGTATCAGCTGAGGATCGAATATGTGGATCAGTCCGGCAACACCCCAGGCGATCTCCCCTATCCACTCATCGATTATCCGTTTAGCGTCTTCGTCTCCGGATTCAGCCGCACCGAACAAAGCTCTTCCGTTGTTCCAGGATGACTCGAATTCAGCAGCTTTCCTGCTCAGAGCCGATGTCGATGCATAGCGCTCAAAGCATCCGTCCAGCCCGCATATGCAATGCTCACCTCCGGCATGTGTCGGGAAGTGTCCTATCTCTCCGGCGTAACCTCTTGAACCTTCAAGAAGCTTTCCGCCGGTGATAACGCCGCCTCCTACTCCTGTTCCGAGAGTAACACCGAGGACGTCAGAATATCCCTTGGCCGCTCCTATCCACAGCTCACCGAGGATCGCGCAGTTAGCGTCATTGGCCAGCGCTGCAGGTACGTTGAACTCATCCTTCAATTCCCTGCACACTTCAGTATATGACCATCCCGGTATATTACCGCCGTTTCTGGCCACACTTCCGGTCTTAGAGTTGATGCATCCTGCTGCAGATACACCTATACCGGCTATGTCATCCATTGTTATATCCGATGAACTGATCAAGTCTCGAATACTGTTGATTATT
>SVCR01000329.1 GCA_015058265.1 Clostridiales bacterium | reverse complement strand
CCCCACTTCTCCGCTGCTGTTCTGTCCGCTCTGATCCTGCATGTCCGAAGGTGTTCCGCCGTCCGGCATCTCACCGCTCGGAGGGTCGCTCTGCCCGTCTGGTGCCTGACCGTCCGGCTTTTGACCGCTCTGCCCGTCTGGCGCCTGACCATTCATCATACCCGGACCACCGTTCATTCCGTTTCCTGATGATTCTGTACTCTTTGCATATCTCCCCTCGATGAATGCCTTTGCCTTATCCTCTGCTGTCATCTTCGCGGCCTCATCATCTGTCAAAGCCTTTCCGTCGGAGCCGAACCAGGTCCAGCCGTCGGCATATTCCAGACGGTCAAGATAATCAGCAAGGCTTTGCTGGAACTCGGCAAGATACAGATCAAGATACGTTCCGCCGTACCCATTCGTATCCTTATATTTCTCCTCGTCGTACTCTATCTTGAGGTCAACTGTGCTCTTCAGCTCACCGTCTCCATCAAGATCAAAACCTACTGCCTCTTCTTCTACGGACAGATCCTTCTCGTTTATATAATTCATGTATTCCTCTGACAGATATTCTGCCATCTGCTTCTGGAAATCTGTATTGAAATCATAGTCTGTATCCAGATAATACTCGAATGCCATCGCCATATCCGCTTCCTGAAGTGATGTTATGGCACTGTAAGCCATGCATCCCCACATACCGTCAGAAAGCTCAACTTCCTCTCCGTCTATCGTTACTGTCGTGACATAGCTGTCGCCGTCTTTATACACACCTACCGCTCCAGCTTCTGCCTCATATGCGTAGTAATCGGAATTGTCAGAAGTCGCAGCGAGCATTACCGCATGTGCTCCTCCGCCGCTTCCTCCAGTAGATACGAAGTAGTCCACGCTCCCCGGGAGATTTCCGAGAAGTATATTGTATTTTACGAACCTTACTGCGTTCTTCTGGTCGACAAGACATGACGGGGCATCTCCCGTATAGACAGTCTCACCGCTGTCATCGGTCGTAGTGCTCTGCTTTCCCCGGTTACCGCAGGCTACATTGATATATCCTTCTGCAGCATATGTTGCCTGTGCTGTCTGGTTCTGCTGCTCGCTGTAGCCTGCTGCTCCTGTATTGACTATCACAGGGGCGGTATCTGCTGTATAAACCTGTCCGTTCGTGCTCGTTATTTCAGCATCGTGATCGATGACCAGACTGCCTGTTACAGAAGAGCTGACGGTTTTGCTCGTCTCATCAGCCTCGCCGTCGCCGTCTGTATCGACGCCCTTGACATATGCTCCCGGCACGCACACCGAGACACCCTGCTCATCTTCGATCTCGGGAGACGTTACCGCAGTGACAGGCGAAAGAGTCCACGCGTCGGATTCCTCCGAATATGCCCATTCAGCATTCATGTTGGACAGATCCAGAGCTTTTTCTATTTCTTCTTTAGTGCCTGCTCCACTGGCAGCATCGCTTTTATCAGAAGTACCGCTGTTCGTGCATCCGCCGAGAACGATCATCGATATGATGACCGATACGGCCAGGATCCTTATAATTATTTTATTCATGTTATTCCTCCATTTATTATATAATTATTTGTCTGTTTACTATCTTACGGTATCCTGATCCGGATACCTTGGTGTATATAATAACAGCCGCCTGTGAATGAAATTTGGCTGTTGCATGAATAAATGTGTTGTTTTAGTAATTTTGTCCTACATATCATCCTTACCATCGCAGTCTTCGTCAATGAGCAGCCAGCACGAAGAGTAACAAAAAAAGCAGCGGCGACTCAGCCGCTGCTCCATGGGATCAAGCCCAGGTTATTCGTCCTGTTCTCCGCTGTAGAATTCTGTCGTTGTCTCGTTAGACTGGATAAGCACTGAGCTCTGATGGAATGTGTCGACCATCTCTTTTGCTGCAGAATGGACTTCATCTATATTGGTATCGCTGAGGTAAATCACGATCGTGTACTCTGAGTAGACTTTTCCTCCGTCTTTCCAGCCGCCGTGTGCTTCCTGTATGGTGAAGCCGCCGAAATGATCAAGAAGGATCTCCTCTGCTTTCTTTTTTGCTTCTTCTGGCGGGTATACCGGCTTATTTGAATCTTTATCATTCGTGCCAAGATAGAGTACATACTGTACATCCCCGCTCTCTTCCGGTTTGTTTTGCGGAAGCGGCTTGTTCATTGCTGTTACAAGTGCTGCAATTGAAATGATCAGTGTGATGATACTTATCACTATGCCTGTAATTACTAATTTTCTGTCCATCTTATTTCCTCCCATTTAGAAGTATCTCTGCGATGTCTCCTTCAATACATATGCTCCTGTCTTCTATCTCTTTCGGACATAAAGCCTCACTGTGATTAATGCATGCATAAACGGCTTTCTTGTTATCGAAAGTCATTCGCCAGAACGGATACTTGATGATCACAGGTGTGTTCCCTCCGACGCCAAGCTCCAGAAACAGCACATGCTTACCTTCATGTTCTGAAATGTATTTCGTGTATGCTTCCGCAGCTCTGTGCCAGTCCTCATCC
>SVCR01000030.1 GCA_015058265.1 Clostridiales bacterium | reverse complement strand
AAAATTGTAAGAAGGAAGTCTCTCAGACCGACCGTGACCCAGATGGAGATCGAAGCACCGCTGGTAGCACGCAAGGCAAAGCCGGGACAGTTCATCATCCTGAGAGTTGATGAAGAGGGCGAAAGGATCCCTCTGACCGTGGCAGGCACAAATCCTGAAGAAGGAACAGTGAAGATCATCTTCCAGGTGGTCGGAGCGACCACCGAGATGCTGAACCACGTACCTGAAGGCGGATACCTGCAGGACTTCGTGGGACCGCTCGGTAATGCAACAGAGACAGAAGGTATCAACAAAGTGTGCATCGTAGGCGGCGGAGTAGGCTGCGCTATCGCGATGCCTGTAGCGCAGGAATTCCACAGACTGGGAGCAGATGTCACAAGCATCATCGGATTCAGAAGTGAGGATCTGGTCATCCTCGAGGACGAGTTCAATGAGTGTTCCAACAAGCTGATCGTGATGACAGACGACGGAACATACGGAAGAAAGGGCAATGTAACGATCCCGCTCGATGAGATGCTGTCATCAGGCGAGAAGTTCGACATGATCATCACGATCGGACCGCTTGTGATGATGAAGTTCGTAACGCTGACTGCAAAGAAGTATGAGGCGCCTATCACAGTATCGATGAGCCCTATCATGATCGACGGAACGGGAATGTGCGGCGGATGCAGACTGACAGTCCATACAGAAGAGGGCGACAAGATGAAGTTCGCATGCGTAGACGGCCCTGACTTCAACGGATACGAAGTAGACTTTGACGAGGCTATCTCAAGAGGGCGCATGTACTTCGACTATGAGAGACATGCATACGAAGAGACCTGCAATCTGTATAAGATGGCAGAGAAGGCATAGCACTGAAAGGAGGAAGAGGAATGGCACTGGACCCAAAGAAACACGAAATGCCTGCTCAGGATCCGCAGGTGCGTGCACATAATTTTGACGAGGTAGCACTGGGATACACAGAAGAGATCGCACTGGCAGAGGCGCAGAGATGCCTTAACTGCAAGAACAAGCCGTGCGTGGCAGGATGCCCGGTCAACGTAAACATCCCTGACTTCATCATGAAGATCAAGGAAAAGGATTACGAAGGCGCATATCAGGTGATCAACAAGACATCATCGCTGCCAGCAGTCTGCGGAAGAGTATGTCCGCAGGAGACACAGTGCGAAGCGAAGTGCACAATGGGCGTGAAGTTCGAGCCGGTAGGGATCGGACGTCTTGAGAGATTCGTAGCGGACTGGCACAATGCGAACGCGACAGAGAAGGCGGAAGTACCTGCATCGAACGGCCACAAGGTAGCAGTAGTCGGATCAGGCCCTTCGGGACTGACCTGCGCGGGAGACCTTGCTAAGAAGGGATACAAGGTATCCGTATTCGAGGCTCTGCACACAGCAGGCGGAGTACTTGTATACGGTATCCCTGAATTCAGACTTCCTAAGGCGATCGTAGCCAGAGAGGTAGAAGGACTCAAGGAACTCGGAGTAGATCTTGAGACCAACGTCATCATCGGCAAGACACTTACAGTTGATGAGCTCTTCGATATGGGATATGAGGCGGTATTCATCGGCTCAGGCGCAGGCCTGCCTAGCTTCATGAACATCCCGGGCGAGTCGCTGAAGGGAGTATACTCTGCTAACGAGTATCTGACAAGATCGAATCTGATGAAGGCGTTCAGAGAAGACCCTAAGACACCGATCATGAAGGGCGGCAATGTCGCGGTAGTAGGCGGCGGAAACGTAGCGATGGACGCAGCGAGAACAGCGCTGAGACTGGGAGCGGATCACGTATACATCGTATACAGAAGATCGATGGAAGAGCTTCCTGCAAGAGCAGAAGAAGTCGAGCATGCCAAGGAAGAGGGCATCGACTTCAGACTGCTGAACAATCCTGTAGAGATCCTCGGATACAACAACCCTGATGATCCGAGAGATCCTAAGAACGGATTCGTGACAGGCATCAGATGCATCAAGATGGAGCTCGGAGAGCCTGACGCATCGGGAAGAAGGAGACCTGTACCTATCGAGGGCAGCGAATTCGAGCTCGATGTCGACGCAGTCATCATGGCAATAGGAACCAGCCCTAACCCGCTGATCAAGAACACGACTGAAGGACTTGAGGTTAACAGGCGCGGCGGCATCGTCGTAGACGAGGCCGGCCTGACGAGCCGTCAGGCCGTGTATGCCGGCGGAGACGCGGTCACAGGAGCAGCTACAGTAATCTCGGCAATGGGCGCCGGCAAACTCGCCGCTGCTTCAATTGACGAATATCTGTCAGCTAAATAGAGTCGAAATATACGGTATTTGAAGCTTTACGGACCGGATTTTGTGAAAAAATACAAAATCCGGCCCGTATATTGTTGACTTTTTCTTCGAATAATATTAAAATCCAAAGCGTTGAGATAGAGGACGCGCCTCGTCAATAGTAACCGTTCCGGATGCTGCTTCAGAGCGGGAATGTGTGAAAGGGACTGGCGCCGAAGAGATGCGGGACTGGAGCACCGGCTGATCTGGGCGGACGGAATAAGATCCGTACGACTGTCGCGAATACGCGGAGAGCTATCCTTGATAAGAGATCTTTTTGTTGATTTGTTTTGTCAAGCAGCCTGCACCGCGTCGGCTGTTTTTTGTTTTATAACAGCAATTGCCGTAGGAGTACAGGTGAAAAAAAGAGCTCTTGTCGATAGCCTCATCTCATAATTTCAAACATTAAGTTTCAAATTTGAGGAGGTAGAAACACAATGGCTAAAACTAACACGATCTTTGAAGGAGTAGCAACTGCTCTTATCACTCCGATGACAGAGAACGGAGTCAATTATGAACAGTTCGGTAAGCTGATCGACTGGCAGATCGAGCAGGGTGTAGATGCTCTGGTCATCGCCGGAACTACCGGCGAGGGTTCGACCCTCAGCGATGCCGAGCACAAGGAATGCATCACATTCGCAGTTGAGCGTTCGGATCACCGCGTTCCGATCATAGCAGGAACAGGCAGTAATGACACAGCATACGGCAAACAGCTCACCAAGTATGCGAGCGATGCCGGCGCAGATGCCTGCCTCATCGTGACCTCGTACTACAACAAGGCTACACAGAAGGGACTCGTCAAGCTGTTCAGCGAGTATGCGAGCGTCAGCAAGGTTCCTATCATCGCTTACAACGTTCCTTCAAGGACCGGTCTCAATATTGAGCCTTCGACATATGTCGAGCTGGCTAAGATCGACAACGTAGGAGCTATCAAGGAAGCCAACGGAAACATCTCCAAGATCGTTGAGACCTTCGCCAAGGTCGGTGACAAGCTGGATATCTATTCAGGAAATGACGATCAGATCGTTCCGTTCCTGTCCATGGGCAGCAAGGGAGTCATCTCAGTTCTCTCGAACGTCATCCCTGCTGAGACCCGTGACATCTGCACTAAGTTCTGGAATGGCGATGTTGCAGGAGCAGCCGCTCTCCAGTGCAAGTACAGCGAGTTGATCGCTTCACTCTTCTGCGAGGTCAATCCTATCCCGGTCAAAGAAGCTCTGGCAATGATGGGCTACTGTGATCCTATCATCAGATCACCGCTTTACCGCATGGAAGAGCCTAACCTGCAGAGACTGACAGCAGCAATGAAGGAACTCGGCATTATTTAGCAGACAGATCTGCAGATGATGAGTTCAAGGACAGAGGACAGTAGTATGAAAGTAATAATCAACGGAATAGATGGAGCAATGGGCAAGATCCTGTCCCGTATAATCGCCGAGACTGATGACATGGAAGTCATCGCAGGGGTCACGCCGACCGGTGCTGACGGGGCTTTCCTCAAGATGGACGATTATCAGGGCCCGGCGGATATGGTCATCGACTTCTCTCACCACAGCGTGACTAAGGAGCTGATGGATTACTGCGTTGCTCACAAGCTGCCTGTAGTCGTGTGTACCACAGGACAGACTGAAGACGAGATGCAGTATATAGCCGACGCTGCCGCAAGCATACCGGTATTCAAATCAGCCAATATGTCTGTAGGAGTAGCTCTGGTGGCCAAAGTGGTCAAGGAGGTAGCTGCGAAATTCGGTAAGTGCGACGTAGAGATCGTCGAGACGCATCACAATCGCAAGGTCGACGCACCGAGCGGGACTGCGTTGATGCTGGCAGATGCCGTTATCGAAGCCCGCCCTGAGCTGCACTACAATACCGGCCGTTCCGGTCAGGCAAAGCGTCAGCCGGATGAGATCGGGATCAGCGCGGTAAGAATGGGGAACATAGTCGGAACACATGAAGTGATGTTCGGAACAGCATCCCAGACCATATCTATAACGCATCAGGCTCATGACAGAGCTCTGTTCGCAGACGGAGCTGTGGCTGCGGCAAGATTCCTCGCAGGCAAGCCGGCGGGCATGTATGATATGAATGACCTGCTCGCAGACTGATCGCCTACAAACTAATAAATGAAAAAAGTTGACACCATAAGGAGGGACCATATGAGAATAGGGATCGTAGGATACGGAAACATCGGACGCGGAGTCGAAGCGGCTGTCATGCAGGCTCCTGATATGGAACTGGCGGCTGTGTTCACACGCAGGGCTCCGGAGACAGTGCATCCTGTCGCTGACGTTCCGGTCATCCCGTACAGTGAGATAGGAACTATGAAGGATGACATCGATGTTCTGATACTCTGTGGCGGAAGCGCGACTGACCTGCCGTGGATGACACCGGAGCTGGTGGCTTCATTCAATGTAATAGACAGCTTTGACAACCACTCTAACATACCTCAGCATTTCGCTAATGTGGATGCCGCGGCAACAGAGGGCGGCAAGGTCGGGATCATTTCCTGCGGATGGGACCCGGGATTCTTCTCACTTGCCCGCATATTCGCAGATGCTGCTCTGCCTGTCGGAGAAACTTACACTTTCTGGGGGAGAGGTGTAAGCCAGGGACATTCCGATGCCATAAGGCGTGTAGAAGGAGTTGCTGACGCAAGACAGTATACAGTACCTATCGAAGCTGCAGTAGAGAAAGTCAGGAACAATGAACATCCTGTGTTCACGGCACGCGATATGCATCTTCGCGAATGCTATGTCGTTGCTGAAGAGGGAGCGGACAAAGCCGCGATCGAAACGGCTATCAAGACTATGCCTGCATATTTCGAGCCATATGATACTACTGTAGAGTTCATCACAGCAGAAGAGATGGCGCGTGATCACAGCGGTCTGCCGCACGGCGGTTCGGTGATCAGGAGCGGTCGTACAGGACATGACCGCGAATTCAATAATACAGTTGAGTTCACACTGAACCTCGACTCCAATCCGTTCTTCACCAGCAGTATTCTTGTAGCTGCGGCAAGAGCAGCATTCAGGCTCAATCAGGAGGGTCAGAGCGGGGCTAAGACATTGTTCGATGTTCCTCCTGCTTATCTGTCGCTCCATACACGCGATGAGCTGCTTGCCCACATGCTGTAATAACAGAAAGCAAAGGACACTAAACCATGCTGTATGATAATCTGACGATCAATGACAGAGGCCACCTTGCAATAGGAGGACTCGATTCTGTCGATCTTGCATCTGAATACGGAACACCTCTCTATGTAATGGATGAGGATGTCATAAGGGCCAACTGCAGGACATATGTCGATGCTATGCATGAATATTTCGGCAGCGATTCCGCTCCTCTTTATGCGAGCAAAGCCCTGTGCTTCAAGGGGATCTACCCTGTAGTCGAATCCGAAGGTATGTGTGTAGACGTCGTCTCACCGGGAGAGATCTATACCGCTTTGGAAGCCGGATTCCCTCGCGAGAAGATGTTCTTCCACGGGACCAACAAGACGGACGCGGATATAGAGTTCGGAGTCGAGAACGGTATCGGATATTTCGTGGTAGATAATCCGAATGAACTTGCGGTCCTTGACCGCGTTGCAGGTGCTAAGGGTGTTGTCCAGAAGGTATTGCTGCGCCTTACTGTCGGACTCGATCCGCATACTCTTGAGGCGATCAATACCGGCAGAGTCGATTCGCAGTTCGGTGTGCCTATAGACACCGGGCAGGCAGATGTTTTTGTAAGGGCAGCGCTGGCATGCAGTTCTGTTCAGGTCGAGGGATTCCACAGTCATGTCGGCTCGCAGATATTCGAGAGCGATTCATTCATGAAGCAGATCGATATCCTTACAGAATATGCCGCGAGACTGCGTGATGAGACCGGCCATACTATCCGCATACTCAATATCGGCGGAGGATTCGGTGTCAGATATATAGACAACGAACCCGTGCTGGATATACCGGGACGCATACGCGAGATATCCGAGCACCTCAAGGCTAGCTGCAGCAGATTCGACTTCCCGCAGCCTGTCATCTACATGGAGCCTGGCCGCAGTATAGTCGCTGACGCAGGCGTGACACTGTATACGACGGGAGGAGCCAAAGAAGTCAAGGGCTACAGGAATTACATAACTGTAGACGGAGGAATGACGGATAACCCGAGATTCGCTCTTTACGGATCGAAGTATACGGTAATGAACGCCAGCCGCGCTGATCAGCCGGAGGAATACGAATGTACTGTTGCCGGAAGATGCTGTGAAAGCGGTGACCGCATCGCCGAGAATATAATGATAGCGGAGCCGGAAAGAGGCGATATCATCGCCGTACTGACCACAGGAGCGTACAATTATTCCATGGCCTCCAACTACAACAGAGTGCCGAGACCTGCAATGATAATGATCTCGGAAGGCAAATCGAGGATCGTTGTCAGGCGCGAGTCTTACGCAGACATGCTTCGCAATGAACTCTGAGAGGATATTAATAATTGGATCAATGCTTACAGCGCCGGGTGATCCCGGCGCTTTTGTGATCTCAGAGGTCATATTGTTAATGACTTGAGCTGTCATTAGTGTTATTATTGTGCGTGGTGTTTTCACGGAAAACATGGTATTACCGATGTTCTGTGAAGATGCAGAAATCAATAAGTAACAGAGGCAATAAGAAGAAAATGAAGAAAGTCGTAGCTTTTATAATCCTTACAGCAATACTTTTCGCGACAATGGAGGTCGCGCTCAAGACAGCAGGCGCAGATATGGATCCGTTCCAGCTCACGTTCCTGCGGTTCTTCCTCGGCGGTGTCGTTCTTGTCCCTCTTGCGCTGATCGAGAGCAGGAAGAGCGGATACAGGCCTAACGGGAAAGACCTGTTGTGGCTGCTCGCTGTCGGGATCATGGGGATACCTCTCAGCATGCAGAGCTTTCAGATCGGAGTCATGAACTGCAATGCGGCTACAGCAGCTTCGATCATATGCACCAACTCCCTGTTCACCATGCTGATCGCCCATCTCTTCACAGATGAGAAGATGGACAGACTCAAGTGGATATCATTCTTCATCGGGATGTCGTCGCTTGTGTTCCTGATCAAGCCGTGGGATGTGCAGCCGGGGAATACTTTTCTCGGAGTAGCAGCTTTGCTCTTTGCTGCGATAGCTTTCGGAGCATATACAGTAATGGGAAGAAGATCGATCGACCATGTAGGTACCTTCACGCAGACCAGCATAAGCTTTATCCTGGGATCTCTGGTGCTGCTCGTCGTCATTCTCATAATGGGCAGACCGGTAATAGCCGGTGTCGCGGAGAATCTGCCTATAGTCCTGTACTGCGGCATAGCAGTCACCGGACTCGGCTATATGTTCTATTTCCTCGCGATCAAAGGATCTGACGCTTCGACAGGTTCTATTGCATTCTTTATAAAGCCTGCGATCGCACCATTCTTTGCAGTTATATTTCTCCACGAGACTATTCAGTGGAATACCATCGTCGGCATTATCCTGCTGATAACAGCATCTGTGATAACCATAACCGACACAGTGATCAAGAAGAGGAAAGCGGGAGGAGACCGATGAAACCGGAAGTTCTGTATGTCCATGCCGGATCATTCCATTCTGATGATGTCATGTGCGCCGCGCTCGCTGAGATCGCTTTTCCGGGGATCCGCGTCGAGCGTGTATATGATGTTACCGAGAGCATGATGAATGATGACAGAGCTATAGTTGCTGATATCGGCGGCGGAAAATATGATCATCATCAGTCGGACGCCAGACGGAGAGAGAACGGCGATAAGTATGCTGCCTGCGGCCTGCTCTTCGAGGATATATGGGAAGATATTTTCCCTGACAAAGCCAGTGCAGAGCGCTTTATCAATAATTACATAATCCCTATCGAGAGATCGGATAACGGTATAGTGAACAATCCGCTTTCTGCAGCTGTCAGGGCATTCAATCCTGCGTGGGACGAGGAAAGCAGAGCGGACGAAGCTTTCAGGGAAGCTGCTGATATGATGAAGCGTATCGTTCAGCGTGAGGTCAGTACAGCGAAGAGCGAGCTTAGAGCTCGCGGTATAGTGGAAGAGGCGCTTGCCGCTTCGGAACTGGGACTGGTCATACTGGAAGCGCATATACCGTGGGAAGCGGTGCTGGCACCATCGGACGCTAAGTATGTCATATATCCGAGCAAGCGCGGGGGCTTCAACATCCAGGCGGTGCCTGTAGAAGAAGGATCCTTCGAATCCAAGATCCCTCTTCCGGAGGAATGGCACGATGAGCCTCCGAAAGGATGCCGGTTCGTCCATGCATCGCGATTCCTTGCGGCATTCGAGGACAGAGAGAGCGCTGTCGCGGCAGGGAAAGCCCTAGTGAAGAGACAACAGACGCTTTGAGCCCTGAAAAAGGTACTAATATATTTAAAATTTAAGCAGTATGCGCACTTTCCTTGCGTATGCTGCTTATTGTTTTGGTATAATGTCCGTAACTAATTCGATTAGAGGATGATCTGATGACGACTTTTATACTTCAGCTGATCGCTATGGTCACCATGACCGTAGACCATGTAGGATACATTCTGTGCGACAATGCTATCGCTATGCGCTGCATTGGGCGCTTTGCGTTCCCGATCTACGCTTTCCTGCTGGCCGAGGGTTTCAGACATTACAGGAATGATTCTGACAGGGTCAATGACCATCTGGGATGGATCATATTCCTTACGATAATCTCGGAATTTACTTATGATTTTATGACCGGCAGGATGGATTCGGTAAACAGTATGGTAACAGCGCAGAGCGCTATGTTCACACTGCTGGGTGGATTGCTGGGACTGATTGCTATTGAGAGATGGAAGGACAGGCCGCTCTTCATGTGGTCCGCACTTATCCTCACCGCTATGGCTGACTTCTTCCTTCTCGCCAATTACAAGTTTGCCGGGGTCCTGCTGATATACGGATTCTATTTCTATCAGAACAGGATGGAGGGCAAGGGCTATTTTGAGAGACTTATATGGCTGCTGTGTATAATGGCTGTATATATCCCTGTCTACCATTGGTCGAGGTGGGGATTCTGCTCTCCGGCAGAACTCGCCGGTACATTGGATAGCGACACTGTTAAATGGTATGCCATGCATCCGCTGATAGCGATGATACTCGCAGGATATAAAGGAGAGAGGGGTTACCATTCGAAGACGTTCAGTCTTGTCTTCAAGTATTACTATGCAGCTCATATGCTTATCGTTGGGTTGTTGGGATTCTTGAGATAACAGAGAATACAAGGAGATAAAGAATGACGGACAGATATCTCACATTAAAGGCAAAACGCAGAATAAGTGTGATGCTCATCGCGGCATTCATGCTGGCAGCATGGGTGATGGCATCTGACTGCGTCTTTGCTGTGCGAGGACAAGAAGATGCCGCCGGCAGTGATGCTCACAACGGATGCAGGTCGAAGACCTTTGACTTGCTGACACCTGAGGATATCCCTTCCGACGGAGCTGTCGGGGGTCAGACCGGAAGCAGGAAGGCGCGCAGAGCAGCTCCGACGGATTCCGGTAGTTACATACCGCTGGTAATGATCGTCATGGGATTCGATGAGCAGCCATACAACGAAGAATACAACTGGAGTGAGACCATATTCGAAGGGGACGGATCCATAGAGAAATACTACAGGGATATGTCATCCGGAAAGTTCACTTTCATGCCTGCTGCGGAGACCTGTGAATTCGGAGCAGGCGGAAACGTCAACACCGCGGACACAGTCAATGACGGAATAATCCACGTGACTCTCGACAGGAAGAAGACACTGGGATGGGTGACAGACGGATCAGGAGAAGAAAACGACCTTGAAATGATGCAGTCCTTCGCCGAAGCACTTGAACTGGCAGGAGAGTATATAGATTTCGGTTCTTACGACAGTAACGGAGACGGGGAGATACAGACTTCGGAGCTGGCTGTGGGATTCGTGGTCAGCGGACTGGATGCTGCGAAGGATCGCGGAAGAGATGAGAAACACATATGGCCGCACGCATATTCATTCTCTGATTTTTCAGACTGCGATACTAATATGCCCGAACCGCCGGTGATCAGGGGCGCAGCAGTTAACAGTTATATAGCCATCGCAGAGAGCTACATCTCAGGGTCTGCGATCAAACAGTCATATCTCGGAACACTTGCTCATGAGCTGGGTCACTATCTGGGTCTTCCTGATCTCTACGATACCGCAAACGGGACCGGCGACTGGAAAGCATATGGAGTAAAATATCTCAGCCTGATGGATTACGGCAACTACGGGGAAGATCCTGACGGCAATATAGTTCCGTACTCGCTGGATATATGGAGCAGAGTACGGCTCGGATGGGTAGATCCCGTCAATATACAGGCCGGAGATGTTAAAGATATAGCCGGAAGCCTGAGCGGAGATCCTTTTCCGGATGGAGAGGCCTCAGAAGCTGTTCCTGAAGCGTACAGGATAGATACCGGAACAGAAGGAGAGTATTATCTTCTGGAGAACAGGAGGTTTGCCGGCTGGGATGCCGGAATGGGCAAGTTCTTCGCGGATGCTGTATGTAAGGACGGAAGCTGCGGCGACGGCGGCGGAGGCCTGCTGATATGGCATATCGATGATAACACCATAGAAAAGTACTTGTATACAGGTGAGGTAAATAATAAAACTCATCATCCGGGTGTTATGCCGCTCTTTCGAGAGAGGGACGGAGGCCGGACAACTCTGATCGGGACAAGCCTGATACTCAGCGGCACATTCTTCGACAGCACAAGTTGGGAAGGCGATATGTTCCTGCCTCTGTACGGAACAGTGGATAATGACAAACCTGCTGACAGAACGACATCCATGGAAACAGTGCTGAGTCTGGAAAGTCCGAGCTTACCGGTCATGCAGTTCCATATGCATGATTACTCTGAACCGGGATCAGTATGGGCTGAGGATAAGTCGAAGTGCTCTGTCACGATCGGCTGCCCTGCATGTGGCCGGTACATAGCAACAGAG
>SVCR01000029.1 GCA_015058265.1 Clostridiales bacterium | reverse complement strand
AACTCATGGAAGAGACCGGGGTAAGAGAGGGCATCCTCTTTCTTGATGAGATCAACTGCGTATCGGAAACTCTGTCTCCGCTGATGCTCCAGTTCCTGCAGTACAAAGTATTCGGAAGACACAGGATACCTGACGGATGGATCATCGTGGCTGCCGGAAACCCTCCGGAATACAATGATTCAGTCCGGGACTTTGACATAGTTACACTCGACAGGCTCAAGAAGATCGATGTAGAAGCGGATTATGATACCTGGAAGGAGTACGCGGTCAAGGCAGACATACATCCTTCGATCACGACATTCCTTCAGACCAGAAGGAACAGGTTCTATTCGGTCGAGACCACAGTCAGCGGCAGGAGCATCGTGACACCGAGAGGCTGGGAAGATCTGAGCAAGATGCTGTATCTGTATGAAAAGAACGAACTGGAAGCAGATGAGGATCTTATGGTCCAGTATCTGCAGGACCAGACGACTGCAAAGGAATTCGCCGTTTATTACGATCTCTTCAATAAGTACAGAACAGAGTATCCGATAGAAGATATATTGCTGGGTAAGTGCAATGATGAGATGGTCAGACAGGCGTCCGAAGCCGGTTTCGATGAAGTCTATACACTGATCGGGCTGCTGCTCAGCAATGTCAGAACAGACATCCGCTCATGCATGTCCGAAGCTCATGTGATCGATGATCTG
The DNA here is from genome assembly GCA_015058265.1 of Clostridiales bacterium. The sequence goes on along the minus strand of SVCR01000029.1, from coordinate 10,602 downwards.
AGGACATATCTCAAGGCGTTCTCAGAGACGGATCAGAGCGGAGCAAAGCCGATGGAAAGACTGCTCGGCACGGCATCGGAGATAAGAGAGAAGGCTGCAGCAGGAAGGAGATCCGGCTCGATCGATCCGGGCAGGCGCAGGGAGATGCTGAGGACTGCGCTTCTGCTGGAAAGCCTGGCAGGAGATACGGAAGGAGCACGGGATATCCGTGATTCCATGGACATCATCCGCAGCGGTTTCGCCGGGATAGTAAGAGGTCTGTCGGATAATGTTGACAGGACACATAACAAGCTCGACGGATTGTTCAGATTCGCGGAGAGATGCTGGGGTGAGGGAAGAGAGATGCTCATCATAGTCACAGAACTGACGGCAGATTCTGCCTGCTCCTCATTCATCAATAAGTACGGATGTGATGAGTATTTCAAGCATAACAAGGAACTGCTGTTCAGCGAGCGACAGGTCGAGATAGACAGAAAGATCTCAGAACTCGGTATCTGATCGCGAAGCTATCTTTTATTGCAATGAAAGGTGTGTGCTTTATTATTTCATTCTATAGCGTGCGCCTTTTTTCATGCTCTATAATATTGCCATGAGATTTACGGCGATGCCGTATAATTTTTTGGTGTCAATACAATAAGAGGTGCTCACATGACATATGAAGAATTGAGACGCGAAATGGAGAAGTACCCCGAGACCATGTCAGAAGGGGAGAGAATGCAGAAGTACGCAGCCGGTGAAGAAGTGGATCATATCCCTTTTTCTATTCAGAGTAATGAAGAGGCTATGGCAAACATCTTCGGCTATACTACTGCGCAGTGGAGAAATGATGTCAAGGTACACATAGACGTTATCAGGCGCAGGAAAGAAGAGTTCAATATCGGCGGTCTTGCATCGGGCCTGAGACTTAGAACTATGGCACAGGCTGTCGGTTCTGAGATCTATTTCCCGGAAGTCGGTATCGACCGTGTCGTAAAACCGGTCCTTCAGGACTACGACCAGCTGAAAACACTCATGAAGGATGATCCGAAGAAGAACCCGGTATTCCTGTCCGTACTTCAGAGAGGTATAGACCTCAAGGCTGCTTTTCCTGAGATGGGTATCGCTATGCCTGTTGCGGGTCCGTTCACCAACGCTTCGTGTATCCGACCTGTAGAGAAGATCCTGAGAGATACAGTCAGACATCCTCAGGAACTGCATGACCTCCTCAAATGGTGTGTTGATTATACAGTCGCATATGCAGAGATGTTTGCTGATGAATTCGGCGGAGGCGGATGTACCATCTGCGATCCGGTAAGCTGTTCGGATATCCTCGGAATGAGGAATTACAAGAAGTTCTCAGAACCTCATCTGATCGAGCTGGTAGAGGGACTGACTCAGGCACTCGGAAGGAAGCCTGGTATCCACATCTGCGGCAAGACATCACCTCTCTGGGAGGAGATGAGCAAGCTCAAAGTAGCGAACTTCAGTGTAGACAACAAGGAAGACCTTGCTGAAGCTAAGGAGATCATGGGACCTCACTTTGGCCTCATGGGCAACGTAGATCCTGTAGATGTCATGCTGAACGGAACCATCGATGATGTTATCGAAACATGTAAGAACTGCATCATCAAGGGTGCTGAAGCGCCTAACGGATATACTCTGGGAACAGGATGTCAGGTTCCGATCGGCACACCGAGAGAGAACTTCGATGCGTTTATATATGCAGCCAGAAAATACGGCAGAGGCGCCAGAAAAGGCTGCCTCCCGCTGGGCATTTCAGAGGAAGCACTCGCTGATATAATTGGAAATAAAGAATAAAACTAAGGAGAATAAATAATCATGGCAACTAAGGAAGAATTACTGCAGAAGATGTCGGATTATGTCTTTGAGATGGAAGATGAAGAGATCGCAGACGTATGTGAGGAGTATATTGAGGAAGGTTATGATCCTATGGACGGTATCCTGCACGGACTTGTTGACGGAATGAACCGTGCCAGCGATATGTATGATCAGGAAGAGTATTTCGTAACTGACCTGCTGCTGTGCTCTGATGCAATGTACGCAGGCCTTGATGTTCTCCGTCCTCATCTACCTGAAGACGCAAGCATGGGAGAGACCAAGAAGGCTGTTATCGGCGTAATCGAGGGCGATACTCATGACATCGGCAAGAACCTGGTCAAGATCATGATGGAGACTGCAGGATTCGAGATGTATGACCTGGGAAGAGACGTTCCGATCGACAGCTTCATCGAGAAAGCTAAAGAAGTCGATGCTGATCTCATCATGATGTCGACTCTTATGACAACAACTATGCCGGGCATGAGAACTGTTATAGAGAAGCTCAAGGAGCAGGGGATCAGAGACAACTTTAAGGTTATGGTAGGCGGAAGCCCTATTTCCATGAAGTATTCTCAGGATATAGGTGCTGACGGATATTCAAAAAATGCCGTAGAAGCTGTAGAAGTAGCTAAGAAGCTCTGCGGAGTAGAATGATCACAAGATACAGGAGGTAATCCATAATGCCGCTTATTACGGTAATGCCTGAGGACAGGAGCATAGAATATACTAAGGGTCAGTCCCTGGCGGATATAATGCTCGGAGCAGGGGTATTTGTGGACAACGCATGCGGTGGCAAAGGTATATGCGGAAAATGCAAGGTAAGGATCCTCGAAGGTGATGCCGGTGAAGCAACGGAGACGGAGCTCGGCATCCTCAAGCCTGACGAAGTCGCATCCGGAATAAGGCTGGGCTGTCTTGTATTTCCGGAGTGCGATCTCAAGGTCGAGTCTCTGCAGAAGGAAAAGAAACACGATGTTCTTGCGTCGGGGTACCTTCCTGATTTCGAATTCAGGACAGACATAACCAAGAAGCAGGTCACTATACACAAGCCTACGCTTGATGATCAGACACCGTTTGAAGATCAGATACTTGAAGAGACCGGAGCGGAGGGTATGGATCATACCGCTCTCGGTATCGACTCGATGAAGCCCGGAGACTATACTGCGGTCCTTCACGGAGGCAGAGTCGTAGGACTTGAGCACGGAGATACCACAGGAAGGAAATTCGGTGTCGCAATTGACATCGGTACTACTACCGTCGTATGCTCGCTGGTCGACATGAACACCGGCGAAGAACTCGGACACGCGTCAGAGATCAATGCGCAGAAGCACTTTGGTCTGGACGTGCTCACCAGGATCACATATGAGATAGAGCATCCTGAGGACGGCATCATCAAGCTGAGAAAAGCGATAGTCGGATCTATCAACAAGATGGTCGGATCCATCTGTGACAGATTCGGCGTCAGTACGGATGAGATCTATGAGATCACCGTCGGAGCCAACTGCACGATGATGCACATGCTCGTCGGAGTTGATGCAACTCCTATAGGCAAAGCGCCTTTTGCTCCTGTATTCGCAAGAGCCAAGGATATGAAGGCTTCGGATATAGGCCTCAAGGCAGCTCCGGGGGCAAGACTGTACTGCCTGCCGTCAGTATCTGCTTATATAGGAGCGGATATCGTTGCCGGAGCATATGTATGCGACCTGAAGCACCGCAAGGGTAATACCATTTTCATAGACATCGGGACCAATGGTGAGATCGTTCTTGCCGCAGACGGAAGACTGATGTCATGCTCCTGCGCAGCCGGCCCGGCACTCGAAGGAATGAATATCAGTTCCGGAATGAGAGCAGCAGAGGGCGCGATTGAAGATATACATATCGGAGAAGACGGACTGGAACTCAAGGTCATCGGAGATTGTGAACCGGCAGGGATCTGCGGAAGCGGTATCCTGACTGTTACCAAAGAGCTCCTCAGGACCGGTATCGTCAGGAAGACAGGCGCCTTCGTCAAAGCAGATAAGTTCTCAGAGGATGATTACAGATCGAAGTACATCCTCGTAGATGAAGACGGCAAGAGATCGTTCAGGATGACAGACGGGGATGAGCCGCTATGCATCACTATGGGTGATGTAAGGCAGGTCCAGCTCGCCAAGGGAGCGATCCTTTCAGGCTTCATGGCACTTATGAAGAAAGCCGGCATAGGAATGGAAGACCTTGATCTTGTTCTGATAGCAGGGCAGTTCGGAGCACACCTTCCTGCGGAGAGCATCACGGGAACAGGCATACTTCCATTCGAGGTCGAGGACAAGATAGAGTACGTGGGCAATACCTCAAAGACCGGAGCTTATATGGCGCTGATGTCGTCAGATGTTAAGCGCGAGATGGAAGAGCTGGCGCATGAAATGGATTATCTGGAACTCGGAGCGACAGACAACTATGAGAGGCTGCTGTCAGAGTGCCTTATATTCCCTTCATTCAAATAGAAAGACCGGTATTGATCGGCTCGAGATTTCTGTTAATACAAACCTTATTGGAGGTATTACCAGATGAATTCGGCTTTCCGGCAGTCGGCACTTAGTGAGAACGAGGCCCCTGACGAAGTTCGAACTTAGTACCGCTACGTCGCCGGAACGAGGCGAGAGCCGTACGGATTCAGATGTAATACCGACAATAAGATTACAGAAGACAATAGAACGGCGTTTATCCGGTATTACCGGAGATAAGCTGAACGAACAAATCGAATCAGCCTTAACTCAGACCTGTCAGATGACCGGTACTATTGACTGTTAAGAATTACTACTAATCAGGTGAAATAATGACAACTGCTAATGAAAGACTTATAAAGATCCTCTCGGGACAGAAGGTCGACAGGCCGGCCTGCATATGCCCGGGCGGAATGATGAATATGGTTACCAAGGAACTTCAGGATGTCGCCGGAGTGTATCTTCCTGAGGCACATACTGATGCCAGAATGATGGCGGATCTTGCCAAGGCTATCGTGGATCAGGGATGTTTCGAGAATTACGGAGTCCCGTTCTGCATGTCGGTCGAGGCCGAAGCACTCGGTGCTGCATGCACGATGGGCTCTCAGCTCTTCGAGCCGCATATCACCGGCTATGCTATTGATACTGTTGAAGATTACACCAAGCTGTCTCCGATGGATCTCGGATCCGGAAGGGCTAAGGTCGTGCTTGACGCGATAAAGATCCTTAAAGAGGAGACTAGTGACTATCCGATAGTCGGCAATCTCGTCGGCCCTGTGAGTGTTGCGAGCTCGGTAATGGAGCCGACAAGATATTATAAGCAGCTTCGTCAGAAGAGGGAGCTCGCTCATGAATACATGCAGTTTGTGACTGATCAGCTTATAAGATTCGGCCTTGCTGAGGTCGAGGCCGGTGCTAATGTCATCGTTATATCGGACCCAAGTGGTACCGGGGAGATCCTCGGACCGAAGTATTTTGATGAATATGCTGTGACATACATCAATCAGGTGGTTGACGCTGTCGCTGCAGCAGGTGCTAAAACTATCGTTCATATCTGCGGTCAGATGAAGTCTGTATATGACAAAGTAGCTAAGATCCACAGCGATGGTTTCAGCTTCGATGCTGTCGTTTCCATCAGGGAAGCGAAGAAGCAGCTTCCTGAAAAAGTCATAATGGGCAACGTCAGCACGTTTGCTATAGAGATGCAGGATGACAATTCCGTTGAAAGGCTGACAAGAAGCTGCTACAGCGGTGGATCTGACATCATTTCTCCTGCATGCGGTCTCGGAATGGGGTCGCCTCTTAAGAACGTACAGGCTGTCCTCAGAACCGTAAGGACATTCGGAGAACAGGAATAACAGATGCCGGTAACGATACAAGGGGATAGATTAATCAGATATGAGGATGCTGCGGTGCATTTTGCTGTGCCGCAGCATGTCAAATATATTGAAGAACTTGCTTTTTCCGGAGCAGATAGGCTTGCATCACTGGAGATCCCGGACGGGGTCGAGAGAATAGGCAATTATGCGTTTCGCATGTGCTATAACCTTAGAGAGATCAGGCTGCCTGCCAAAGTCGACATGATCGGTTCCGGCTTGTTCCAGCATTGCTGGAAACTGAAGAAAATAGCTCTTCCTGAAGGTACCCTTATGATCGGCGGCGAGATGTTCGAGAGCTGCCATGCGCTGGAAGAACTGATGATCCCCGGCACGGTGGTCAAGATAGACCGCTCTGCCTTCTCAGGCTGTAGAAGTCTGACAAGGATAGTCATAGATCCTGAGAGACTGAAAATACTGCCTCCTGCCGCAAGATATTCAGCTGTTCTTACTTACATGGAGAAGAACTGGGATCAGGAAGGGAATTCCGTTATCGATGAATTCGCAGCTGAGAGACAGGGCAATCTGCTGGATCTGGCCATAAACAGGAGAAATGCCCAGGCAGTAAGGTACATGCTGGGACACGGACTGATAGGGGCAGATGCTCTGGCAGATCACATAGAGAAGTCCGCAGACAGGAACAGGGTAGAGATAACTGCGCTGATGCTTGAATACGGACATAATATCAAGAACGACAGGGATCCGTTTGATGAGGATCCTTTCAAATAAAGGAGAATAAACAATGGCTGGTATCAGAGAATACAAATGCACATACTCAAATTCCGTCGGCATCAGCGCCGAGGTGACTTCGGGACTGGGACTTGAGTTTCCGGACGCATATCTGCACAGTGATACTATGCAGATCCTGGCCAAAGCGATCAAGAAGCATGATGATGCGGATTTCGTTCTGCTGCCTTTCTGCAGGACGATCGAAGCAGAGGCTATGGGCGCTGTCCTGAATTACGGAGACGCTAATACAGGGCCGAGAGCTAAGGATCCGATCTGCTCGAATCCGGATGAGGTGCTTGCTCTTCCTCAAATAGATTTCAGCAGGATGCGCGTCCATGAAGTGCTGGACGCATGCCGGACCATGAAGAACGAGGGTGAGACTGTGTGCCTCGAAGTGACCGGGCCTTTTACGATACTCAATGCCCTGATGGAGCCGAGACTGGTGTTCAAGGCTTACAGAAAAGACAGGGAGAAAATGAAGCAGGTATTCTCCAAGCTTGGTGATGAACTCCTTAAATACATAGAAGAGGGCAAGAAAGCCGGCGTAGATGTATTCATCTTCTCGGATTCTGCCGGAGCGCTGGATATCCTCGGACCTAAGTTCCTGACCAACGCGGTAGAGGATTTCTATGATCCTTTCATCAGGAAGGTCGGCGAGCTGATGGACGAAAGCTGCATATTCCTGCTTTGCCCTAAGTTCACTTATGCGCTTGTGGATACGGGTCATGCGGAGCTCAAGGAGCATCAGCTGGAGCCGGGCATCGACTTCCTCAAGGCGATGCTTGATATGAGAGGCAAAGCGAAGATCGGCGGACAGGTCTGCATCAAGAATGTGGGAGTCAAGCTTGCTCACGGGATATTCAGAAGTATTGAAATGCTTTGATCTGAGTAAACAGTTATGAAAGATGTGAGCGGAAAGAAGATACTCATTGCATGTTCTATGATAGAGGACGAAATAAATGCCGTCTTCAGTCATTTTGATGTCAGTGATACAGAGATATGGTGGGAAGAGCGCGGCCATCACAATGATCCCGATAAGCTCAGAGAAGTGATCCAGACTGAGATAGACAGAGCAGAGGCCGGAGGCGCTGATGTCATAATGCTTGCTTACGGACTTTGCGGCAAGGGTGCTGTCGGCTGGCACACTGAGCATGCGACACTTGCCATGCCGCGGTTCGATGACTGCTGCAATATAATGCTTTGCACCGGAAAACGGGAGAAGAGGAATCTGCTTGAAGCAGGAAACATGTATCTGACCAAGGGATGGAGCAAGGATGACGGCGCATTGCTTTCCATGCTTGAAAGGGCACAGGAAAGATATGGTGAAAGACGCGGACTCAAGGTAATGAAGCTGATGTTCGACTCATATACTAAGGTGACCGTTATAGACACGGGATGCTATGAGCTCGGACCTGTAAAGGAATATGCAGAGAAGTGCGCCGATTTGCTGGAACTTAATGACTGCGTTGTTCCGGGGACCAATCATATATTGGAGAAGCTATTGACAGGGAATTGGGACGAGGACATACTGATCAAACGTCCCGGAGAAGCCGTAACAGAAGAAGATTTCGAATTCAGGGGAGAGAAGGACTCGGGATCTAGTCAGCTATGGAGGAATACGCTATGACTAATCGCAAAGAAATAGGGGGCTTTCAATCCGGAGTTGAGCAGTTCAACCGGAAACCTTTCAGACAGTAACGAGAATACTTTTTATGGCAGCAGCTGTAAAAAAATCTAAAGACAGGTAAACATAAAGCCTGCCTTTTGTGTTTTTTAACAAGGAAAAATAAAGCGAACGTGATTTATTTAACAATTATAAGGGCGATAGACAAAAATCGACAGAAATAATAGCAAATATCAATTTAAATTCACCTGCTGAAATGTATATAATCTTGAAGTCGGTCAAAATGACGCAAAGAAAAAGGTAAATTGAAAAGGAGTTATTATCATGGAAGAACAGAGAAGAAGCAGTGGACTGGCTCTGGTGCCATTCCTGGTGTTCATCCTCATCTACATGGGCGCAGGTATCATCCTTCAGTCCAAAGGTGTAGAGATGGCATTCTACCAGTTCCCTGCAGTAGTAGCAATGTTTATCGCAGTACTTGTAGGATTCATCATGAACTACAAGGCAGGAATCAATGAGAATTTCTCAATTTTCGCAAGAGGTGCAGCTAACGAGGATGTAATGTGCATGCTCATGATCTACCTCCTCGCAGGAGCGTTCTCAGCAGTAGCAGGAGCAATGGGCGGAGTAGACGCTACAGTTAATCTGGGCGTTTCGATCATCCCTGCATCACTCATCACAGCCGGTATGTTCGTTATAGCGGCATTCCTCGCAACAGCAACAGGTACATCGATGGGAACTATCGGAGCTCTCGTACCTATCGCTCTCGGAATGGTAGACAAAGCAGGACTCAGCCTGTCGCTCGTAATGGCAGCTGTAGTTTCCGGAGCTATGTTCGGAGATAACCTCTCCATGATCTCGGATACAACAATCGCAGCAACCAGAACTCAGAAGGTCGAGCTCAAGGACAAGTTCAGAACTAACTTCTGGATCTCTCTCCCTGCAGCTATAATCACCATCATCCTTCTCGTCATCTTCGGCAGACCGGAGACAGCTCAGGCAGTTACGGCAGATTCTTTCTCATTCATCAAAGTCATCCCTTATCTGCTCGTACTCGTACTTGCTCTCATCGGAATGAATGTTTTCCTGGTACTGACTATCGGTATCTTTTCAGCAGGAATAATCGGAATATTCTATGGCGACCTCACAATGATGGACTTTGCCGGACAGATCTGGACAGGATTCCAGGGAATGATCGAAGTATTCCTCCTGTCAATGTTCTGCGGCGGTATCGCTGAAATGGCTAAGCACTACGGCGGTCTGAACTGGCTTATCGATAATCTTTCCAAGACTTTCAAGGGCAAGAAGTCAGCTCAGGTCGGACTCTCAATACTCGCAGCTGTTACAGATATGGCTACAGCTAACAACACAGTAGCTATCATCGTTGACGGACCTATGGCAAGAGAGATCAGCGAGAAGTACGACATCGACCCTCGTAAGACAGCATCCATCCTCGACATGTTCACTTGTATCATGCAGGGACTCATCCCTTACGGAGCTCAGTTCCTCGTAGTGGCAAGCATGTGTGAGGGAAGAGTCAGCCCTATGGATATCATCCCTAACAACTGGTATCTCTTCCTCCTCGCATTATTCGCTGTCCTGTCATACTTCGTCCCTTCATATGAGAAGTTCACTCTCAAGGGAAAATGGAACTGGAAAGAGAACAAGGTAGATCTCTAATCAATAAGTAAAAATTGGATTGCATGGAATGCCGGCTCTTGCAGCCGGCTTCCGTTGTTAAATAAAGAGCGTGATCGGCATATCTTATGACCGGTCTAAATAGAGGAATTAATAATGGGTATCATAGAACAATACGGACATGGGCTGGAGATCAAGCCTGATGAATTGACTGCAATAGAAAGAGACAGGCTCCTCAGCGAGGGTAAAGAAGTCGACCGTATCATGTGCTGCATAGATACAGGAGAGACTCTTGCTCCTATGATCGGGCTCAAGGTCAAAGACTATTACTTCTCATCAGAGAAGATGCTTGAGCTTGAGGAGTACATATATGAGACCTTCCATTCAGACGGCGCCGGACTGTCGACGACACTCCGCGGTATGGCTGAAGCCATGGGCTCTAAGATCAAGTATTATGATCATAATATCGCTCAGCTGGAGACACCTGCTCTTGCAAGTCTTGACGAAGTAGACAAGGCTAAGCTCGTCGATGTTGACAAGGACGGCAGGCTTCCTATCATCCTTAAAGGCCTTAAGATGGTCAAGGAGAAGCTGGGAGACAAGGTACCTGTAAGCGGTACTGTCACCGGTCCTTTTACGATCGCTGCTATGGTAGTGGGAACAGAAAACCTGCTGATCGGAATGATCAAGAAGCCGGACAAAGTCAAGCAGCTGATGGAAGTAATAACCGAGAATAACGAGAGATACATAGCCAGAATGCTTGAGATGGGGGTAGGTATCGGTTTTGCCGACCCTGTAAGTACGACATCCCTGCTAAGGGTCAAACAGTATCGCGAGTTCTCACTTCCTTACTTCCAACATAATGTTGACTTCATCAAGAAGAACGGAGGAGGGTGCGGACTCCACATATGCGGAGGCAGCCGCAAGCTCTGGG
>SVCR01000328.1 GCA_015058265.1 Clostridiales bacterium | reverse complement strand
AATTTTTCCAATGGAGATAGGAGGTAAGTGATGAATATCGGAGTATGCGGAACAGGAACTATTGCCAGCTGGATGTCAGACACAGTTGTACAGATGAATGATCCCGATGTTGTGCTCTACACTTGTGCAACATCAGAGGGGTATGATTGTACGGAATTTGCCAAGAAGTTCGGTTACAAAAAGGTTAGCGAGTCGTTCGAAGCTCTTATGAGCGATCCTGATGTAGACTTGGTATATATTGCAATGCCTAACCAGTTCCATCACGATATGAGCATGAAAGCAATAGAGCATGGAAAGAACCTTGTATGCGAGAAGCCGTTCGCTGTACAGGAGAGTAAATGCAAAGAGGTCATGGACGCTGCTCATGCAAAGGGCCTCTTCGTTACAGAAGCTATGTGGACCAATTTCCTTCCGATCAACAAGGAAATAAAAGCTGAGATCTATGCCGGGACCATTGGAGAAGTGAAATCGGCAGAATTCGTTCTCAGAGGAAACCTTCTATTCCTTGAACGCTGCAAGAGATTCGAGACCGGCGGAGGAGTTCTTCTCGACCAGGGTCCTTACACACTTGCGATCGTTACACAGTTCCTCGGGATCGACATTGAATCGATCGAAAGTGAGACCAGGAAGTATGAGACAGGTGTTGATGCGGAAGACATCATAACACTAAGATATAAGAATGGTGTTGTGGTAAAAGTACATGAGCAGATGGACTGCGAGAAGGGAGAGGAAGAGCAGTATGTAGAGATCGTAGGCACAAAGGGCAAGATCCGTTATGAGGAACTCGAGAATCCTAAAGAGGCATTCATCTATGATGCCGAAGGTAATGAGATCAGGAAGCTCGTTGCTCCTCCACAGATCACATACCGCGGAATGCCGCCGGTATCGGGCTATGAATATGCATGGAAGGGCTATATAGAGGCACTCAAGGCAGGCAAAAAAGAATGCGATGAAGTCCCTAATGAGTATACAGTCATGAAAACACATATTATGGATACAGTTCTCAAGAGGGCCGGGATCAACTTCCCGTTCTAAAAAAGGAAAAACCTCCCGTGGCATTAATGCCCGAAAACTGCAGGGCTCTGCCGGACAGAGCCCTGCAGCCTGCAATTTTATGGGTCTTTCGTTAATAATGGAGTACGGAGGGAAAAGTGAAAGAATTAAAATTGTTCAGCCATGTAAAGATAGCTGATGATGCATATGTGATCACAGAAAATTATGATCAGGGACATCGTTACACGATCGGACTTATCATCGGAAGTGAGAAGGCAATGGCCATAGATGCCGGTCTGGGAATGGCGGGCGACCTTGCCGCTTATATTAGAGAAATAGTTGGTAATAAACCAGTATTTGCAGTGTTTACGCACGGACATTCCGATGTGCTCGGAGGATCGGCAGCTTTTGATGAAGTTTATCTGAACAAAGCAGATCAGGGCACATATGGCGAAAGCACAGACATGCAGGAGAGAATAAATCAGATGGGCTTTTTCTCAGCTCAGAATCCTGAGATCAAGGAGTATGGCCTCGCAAATGCACGAGATAATGGGGATCAGATTTTCAAGGATCTGAAGCACGGGGATCATTTCGATCTCGGCTGCGCATCCGCGGATATCATTGAGATACCGGGACATACTCCGGGATCTGTCATTGTCAGATGCACACTTAAGAACGGAAGACATGTATCGTTCTGCGGAGACGCGTTTTCTACAGGAATGAACCATTTCATGAATATGGATTCAGCGCAGCTTAAGGATTATGGAAACAGACTGAAGGCTATCCTTAAGTCTATGGATGCGAATGAAGAAATGTACTGCACTCATGCTTCAATGCCGGTCAGCCCAACGATTGGAATGACCATTGCTGATGCATGCCTTGAGGTAGCGGACGGCGATACAGAGGGTGATCCTGTATACATGAATCCGTTTGCCAGAGGAAAGCAGCAGAACCTTAAGACCCATTATTCGGGCAATAATTTTATAGTGTATAACGCAGACCTGCTGTAAAGTGATCAGCAGGCTTGTTTGCTGAAACAATTATCTGAAAGGACAAAATACTATGATCGTAAGAATCGGCAGAGATGACAGCATAAGAAAGGATATCGACCCTTCTATCAACGAGACGCTTGTCATATGTGATAATATCGATTTCTACGCAGCGGAATACACACCTGTGGAACCGACAGATGTAAGCCACATTGCTGTAGTCCTGATGCACTGCGACCAGAACTATATGGGGCTCACAATGGGGCCGGCGCTGGCTGCCCGTGGGTATCACGTGCTTGCGATAGAGTCCATACTCAGCGGCGATATAGACATCAAGATAAAACGTCTGGGACGAATGATGAAATATCTGCGTGATCAGGATGGAGTTGAAAAGATAGTGCTGATGGGACACAGCGGCGGAGCTACCCTCATATCCGCATATCAGGCAATTGCTGAGAACGGACCTGAAGTATTCCAAAGGGATGACATGATCTATAAGTGCACTCTTAAGGAGAAGCCGGAGGCTGCTGACG
>SVCR01000327.1 GCA_015058265.1 Clostridiales bacterium | reverse complement strand
CTCTCTGCTTACTCTCTCTGCTTCGAGTCTGGAATTCTCTTCGCCGAGGGTCGCAGAAGGCAGCAGGGTCAGCTGAGAGTACTCCGAGGTGTTGATGAAGTATTCCTTCGCAAGCTCATTGAAGTCATCACCTGAGACCATGGCGCGAACGGCTGCGATCGCATCAGAACTCTTGAGATAGAGAGCCGGATCGCCGCCGTACAGCCATGAGTTGAATACAGCATTTGCTCTGTAGAGACCCTGCGGCTCCGGATACTGTCTGAACCTGAAGTCAAGCTGATTAATGGAGGCCTGCAGATCCCTCTCAGAGAGGCCGTCGCTGATAACACGTTCTGCGGTGCTGCTTAACAGCTCCATCAAGCGATCTCCGGCATACTGCACGGACCCGGCATAGTCGAGTTCGGCAGGAGCACCCGCGGCCGACGGATCGATGCCGCGGAATATGATCATTACATAAGGCTGTGCGATGCCGTCCGATACATAGATCTCCATATCCTCAGCGATACCGGAGGACAGGACCGCTCTCTTGAGCGGTGACTCATTGGAGTCGGCAAGCTGCTCGGTCAGAACACTGAGAGCGATCAGCTTGTCCCTGTCCTCCCATGTTCCTGCGATCCTGCCGTAAACGATCATCGCCTTGCTGTCCTCATCGGCTGCAGTGAAGCTTATGACATCATTCTTCTTTACCGGCTCTTGCATATCTAATGAAGGAATATCATCAAGATGATCATATTCACTGAGATATGAATCTATCAGCTCGAGAGTGCGTTCCAGCGGAATATCTCCATCGAGATAAAAATATGAGTTCGAAGGATGATAGAAGCGTTTATATCTGCTTATAAAATCTTCATAAGTAAGATCCGGGATAGCGTCCGGATCTCCTCCGGAATTGTATCCGTAGCAGGTATCAGGGAAGAGGAGCTTTCCAAGTGTTCTTTCAGCGACCTGGTCAACGTCAGACATCGCTCCTTTCATTTCATTGAACACTACGCCCTTGTACGCCGGTTCGCCTTCAAGTGTGTCTATATGCCATCCCTCCTGATAGAAGATGTTAGGATTGCTCATGATGGCAGGGCGGAAGACCGCGTCCAAATAGACCTCTGTAAGATTGAGATAATCCTGTTCCATGCGGCTGGATACCGGGTAAAGAGTTTTGTCCGAATAGGTCATCGCATTGAGGAAAGTATTCATGGATGTCTTGAGCAGTTCAACAAAAGGCTCTCTGACAGGGAATCTGTCCGAACCGCACAGCACGGAATGCTCAAGAATATGGAATACTCCGGTATTGTCTTCAGGAAGCGTCCTGAATCCTACGGAGAAGAGCTTGTTCTCCTCCTTGCTCTTGGCCCATACAAGACCGGCGCCGGTCTTGTCATGGATCATCTCGATGAGTTGTCCTTCGAACTCAGAGATATCTCTGATACCGGTCACCGTAAATCCGTATAATTTGTCATTGATATTAAGTTCCATTGAAAAATAATCTACCCCCTTAATAGATGCATTTGCTGAAGCTTATGCCCGGAGCATCAGTCCGGATGCATCCTGTTACGGCACTATGCGTGCCGGTATGTGTCACTTGATCAGCCGCTTGTCTGCTCATGCTGATGACGAGTGAGCGGCCGCTGTTTTTAAAGAATCAATAGGTATTATATCATTATTAGTAATATTGAAAAACACCCTGTTAGGATGACTATATGCTATAATTACTGACATAGGGTACAAGAATCTATGCGATCCACCCCGTAGAAAGGAGCGGTGCAAAATGACAGATAATGGGATGATTTTTTTCGCCAGACAGGGCGGTGCCGACGTACCGGGCGATAAGATATGTCTGCGGCCGGATAAAGCAAACAGACACGGATTCATCTGCGGGGCTACAGGCACGGGAAAATCCGTGACTCTCAAGGTGCTTGCTGAAAGTTTCTCGCAGCTTGGCGTGCCGGTGTTCATGTCAGATGTCAAGGGGGATATGGCCGGGATTGCCGTTGCCGGTGATGATAACGAGGGAATGCAGGCGAGACTGGACAGATTCGATATCCGCGACAGCTTTGCCTACAGAGGATATCCGGTATCGATATTCGATATATATAATGAAAAGGGGACGCCTCTTCGCACAACAGTATCTGAGATGGGACCGGTCCTGTTCTCTCGTGTGCTGGATCTGAATGATACTCAGACCGAGCTGATGCAGGTCATATTCAAGATCGCGGATGATCTCGATCTCTTACTCACAGATACCAAAGACATGAAGGCGATGCTGCAGTACGCTGCCGACCATTCAGATGAATTCAAGATGGATTACGGTAACATACCGCAGAAGTCCGTTGCGACGATAATCAGAGCGATAGTCGCTCTCGAATCCGAAGGTGCTGACAGATTCTTCGGACAGCCTGAGATCGATATCAGGGATCTCTTCCTGAACGCTCCGGACGGAAGAGGAGTGATAACGATTCTCGATGCAGAGACACTTATCAACAAGCCTAGACTGTACTCTGCTTTCATGCTGTATCTTCTGTCTGAATTATTCGAGATACT
>SVCR01000326.1 GCA_015058265.1 Clostridiales bacterium | reverse complement strand
CATAGCCCTGTCTTCTTTCATTCGGTTCCTCCTGAATTGATTCCTCTATCCTGCGCGCCGGTATATTATCCTTCGAGCAGTTTGTCTACTGCACTGCGGATCGCAGCACGGCGTTCCTCTGCTACTTCAACTGACGGACCCTGAGCCATTACATATGATTTTACCTTAGGCTCTGTTCCCGACGGCCTTACAGCGACAGCGCAGCCGTCTTCGAGATCGAAGAACAGCACGTTGCTCTTGGTGAAGCCCGGGATATCATCCATGTAGTCAGTAAGTCCTGTAACAGCAAGGCCGATCTCTGAAGGCTTGTTCGCTCTGATCTCAGCCATAACAGCTGCCATTCTCTCCTTGGCATCATAGCCTGAAAATACAGCAGATTCAGTGTTCTCGATATAGTAACCGTATTTCTTATAGAGAGCCTGAAGGCCGTCATAGACAGACATTCCCTGTGCTTTGTAATAGCAGCCGACTTCAGCCATCATCATTGCAGCGAATACAGCATCCTTGTCTCTGCAATATGTGCCGCCGAGGAATCCGATACTTTCTTCGAATCCGAATATGAAGTTGTATTCTCCGGTAGCTTCATACTCTTTGATCTTCTCGCCGATGAACTTGAATCCCGTGAGTACCTCAAAGAGCTTCACTCCATTCATCTCGCATATCCTGTTAGCCATAACGGTCGAAACGATGGACTTGCAGGCAAACGGATTCTCAGGCATGGTGCCTGCTTCTCTTCTTGCAGTGATGATATAGTCGAGCATCAGGCACGCGATCTGGTTGCCCGTCAGCACTTTATAGCCGTCAGCTGTCTTGACAACAGCTCCGCATCTGTCACTGTCCGGATCGACTCCGATGACCAGATCAGCATCGTTTTTCTCAGCATATTCGATCGCCAGCGCAAAGCCTTCTGTATTCTCCGGGTTAGGTGATACAACTGTAGGGAAATCGCCGTCCGGTATCATCTGCTCTTTGACAGGAATGATCGCGCCATATCCCTGTCTTTTGAGGATCTCCGGCACCAGCTTGTAACCTGCTCCGTGGAAAGGTGTGAATACGATCTTATAATCTTTAGCTACCTGATCAATGTATTTTCTGGTGATCGATGTCTCCATTACCTTGGCAAGATAGCGTTCATCCATCTCATCGCCCAGGATCTCGATCAGCCCCTTCTCAAGAGCTTCCTTGTAATCCATCGTCTTGACATCTTTGAAGATATCGATCTTAGCGATCTCTGATGAAACCACGTCTGCATGCTCAGGTCCGAGCTGAGCGCCGTCAGCCCAGTATGCCTTGTATCCGTTATATCTCTTAGGGTTGTGGCTTGCTGTGATGTTTATGCCTGCGATAGATCCCGTCTCTCTTACAGCGAAAGACAGTTCCGGTGTCGGTCTCAGATCATCGAAGATGTACACTTTGATGCCGTTAGCAGCCAGAACTGCAGCTGCCTCCTCGGCATACAGTCTGGAATTGTTTCTTGAATCATGTGCGATCGCAACTCCGTTGCCTTCTTCTGAATCTCCGCCGATCTGTCCGCCGCAGGAAATGATCAGATTAGCAAGTCCCTGAGTAGCGTATCTGACAGTATATACATTCATTACTGAGATACCGGCCTTCATGATACCGCGCAGACCGGCTGTACCGAATGACAGCATGGCACTGAATCTGCCCTTGATCTCGCCTTCATCACCCGCGATGCTTCTCAGTTCTTCTTTGGTCGCCTCATCGACAACATCAGATTCGAGCCAGTACTTGTACTCTTCCTTATAATCTCTCATTACATCCACTCCCTTCGTTAATTTGGTTGCTCTTGATTATTTTACTTCCTTCTGTGTTATGTTCAACTATTCTATATAAGTATAAATAGTTATGTGTCCCTAATCAATGCAGTTTTATGATACCTGCTCGAACTGTGAATTATAGAGGTCAGCATAGAAGCCATTCCTTTCTATAAGTTCTGCGTGAGTACCCTGCTCGACTATATCGCCGTGATCCATGACGAGGATCAGGTCGGCATTTCTTATCGTCGACAGACGGTGAGCTATGATAAAGCTCGTCCTGTCCCTGGTGAGAGCATCCATAGCTTTCTGGATCTCCTCCTCGGTACGTGTATCGACTGATGAAGTCGCCTCATCAAGTATGAGCAGCTTTTTATCAGCCAGGACCGCTCTTGCTATCGTAAGCAGCTGTCTCTGTCCTTCGGATATATTGGTAGCATCCTCATTCAGTATCATCTTATAGCCGCCCGGCAAAGTCCTGATAAAGTGATGCGCTTTGGCAGCCTTTGCGGCAGCGATTATCTCCTCGTTAGTCGCATTCTCTCTGCCATACGCGATATTCGCGCGAATGCTGCCTTTGAACAGCCATGTATCCTGCAGGACCATTGCAAAGTTCCTGCGGTGTTCAGCTCTCGTCAGCTCACGTATATCCCTTCCGTCGACTCGTATGACTCCGCTGTCAACATCGTAGAACCTCATGAGCAGCTTGACAATAGTCGTCTTCCCTGCACCGGTCGGTCCGACGATCGCTATTTTCTGACCCGGCTGTATCTT
>SVCR01000325.1 GCA_015058265.1 Clostridiales bacterium | reverse complement strand
GAGCTGCAGATACGTTGTATACGTCGACCTCGTCTCCGAAGTACTGCAGATACTCGAGGCAGTCATCGAGGTTGTTTCCGCCCTCGAGGAATTCGTCGGCACTGATTCTTGCGAGGATAGGAATGAATGGTCCTACCTGCTTTCTGACTTCGTCGATGACCATTCTTGCGAGACGTGCTCTGTTCTCTGCACTGCCGCCGAACTCATCGGTTCTCTTGTTGTAGATCGGCGAAAGGAACTGGCTGATGAGGTATGAATGTCCGCAGTGGATCTCAACTGCATCGAATCCTGCCTGAACAGCGCGTTTTGCAGCTTCGCCGTATTTCTTTACGATTGCTTCGATCTCATCTTTTTCAAGCGGACGAGGTGCCTCTCCGCCGAGCTTTGAAGGCTCTGTTGATGAAGATACTGTCGGAACTCCTGTACGTGCAGATGAAGCAGATGCTCCTGCGTGGTTGATCTGTACTGCGATGAGTCCGCCTTCGTCATGAACTGCTTCTGTCAGCTTGTAGAGCTTCGGCATGAACATGTCGTGGTCGAGTCTGAGCTGGCTTGTTCCGTTTGAACCTGTAGGGAAGTCTACGCAGACGTTCTCTACGATGATGAGGCCTGTGCCGCCCTTGGCTCTGAGTCTGTAGTAATTGATGTGGTCATCATTGATTCCGCCATCAGGATCAGCGTAGTTTGTTCCCATCGGAGTCATGACTACTCTGTTCTTGAATGTAGTTCTCTTGACTGTGATCGGCTCGAAAATATGTGGATAATCCTTCTTCATAATCTTTCCTCCCTGAGAGATTTTCTCTGTTCTATGGGCTGGAGTTATCTTCATTTTCTTGTGGCACCTAAATGATAATAAAAAAACGAGCAGATGAAAAATATCATTTCTGCCCGTGATTGATAGCCTTAATGTATCAATTATCTCAAAAATCTAAGCTGGAGGCTATCGCATGAAGATCTGCACTCTTCTATATGTGTTCAGATGTGTTCAGCATCCATGTCCGCTGACTCCTTCATATAATCTATAAACCGCTTTACTGCCGGCATCTGATAGTGATTCCTCAGCCATACCATATTTACATAATGCGTGAGATCTGCATCACTTAAGTGCAATATCTTGATCTCATCCTCATTCAGAACGTCCACCTTGGCCACCAGTGCGATCCCGAAATTCTCTCTGACCATGGCTTGAATAGCATTTTCGTCCGCACATTCACATACTATCTCCGGCTTGATCCCGAGGTTTCTGTACAGCCTGTTGGTATATCCCCCCAGTCCGGAGAAGCGGTCGTAGCCTATGACAGGATAGTCCTCCAGCACTTTGACCGAAACCTCATCCCTGTCTGCCAGCGGATGATCATGCGGCGCAATAATTACCATCTCCTGTCTGAGCACAGGTGCAAATTCAAGCTCTTCCTCGCCCTCTGCATAAGCGCAGAATCCTACATCTATAAGTCCCTTCTTGATCTCCCGGATTATGTGTGAAGTCCGGTTCTGTGTAAACCCGAAAGTCGTATGCTCATTCTCCGGTAATTCGAGAAAGGTACGGACCTTGTGCGGGATATAATAATTTGCCAGCGGGAAGACGTAGCCTATGTCTATCCTGCCTCCCGATGACGATAGTTCTTTCATTTTATATACGGCAATATCACATTCCTCCAGAATGCGGTTCACATACTCAAGAAAAAGTCTGCCGCTCTTGGTCAGGGCAATTCCCCTGCCTGTACGTTCAAAAAGTGTTACGCCCAGCTCCTTTTCGAGCGCGTCGATAGATCTCGAAAGCGACGGCTGGGAAATGTAAAGCTCTTCTGCAGCCGCACGGAAGTTTTCCGTCCTGGCAACTGCCTGAAAATATGCAAGCTGATTAAGCGTCATGAGTCTGTCCTTTCCGGCGCATTTTCTGAAGATTTCTGCACCTGATCCCCACTGAAAAACAGCTTTTACAACTGCTTTTAGTAGTTTATCAGAAAAGGAGGCGGATTGATACATTAAAAGTATCAATTAAGGCAATAACAGGCATTGGATTCTATCATAAGAAGAAAGTAGAATTGAATCATCAAATAGTTACAGTTTTAACAAAGTTATCTTCCGGCTTGTGGCAGAGACAGAAAATAACACTCTGAGGATTCGATATTCAATACCGGAATCAGCATCCATTTATAAAAGGAGAAATCAAAATGGCAGAAAGAATCACTGGACACACAGAGCTTATCGGACTTATGGCATACCCAATCCGCCACTCCAGCTCCCCTGCTATGCAGAACGAGGCTTTTGCAGAAGTAGGCGCTGACTATGCTTACCTCGCATTCGAAGTAGGCGCTGACGAGATCGAAGACGCTGTAAAGGCTATCAGAACACTCAAGATGAGAGGCTCCAACGTATCGATGCCTAACAAGACACTCGTTGGACAGTACCTCGATGAGCTTGATCCTGCTGCTGAGCTCTGCGGCGCAGTAAACACTATCGTAAACGACAACGGTCACCTGAAGGGATACATCACAGACGGTATCGGCTTCATGGCAGCAATGAAGGACAATGATATCGATCCTATCGGCAAGAAGATG
>SVCR01000324.1 GCA_015058265.1 Clostridiales bacterium | reverse complement strand
ACTGTTCGAACGGACCATGGCGGATTTCAGGCAGCCAACGATCGATGAAGAGGATATTGACAAGCTGGTAGAGATGATAGGCGAGTCAGAGAAGCCTATGGTCATACTCGGAGGCGGTGTTGTAAGAGGCCGCGCTCATAAGGAGTTCAACGAATTCGTCAACCTTATAGACGCTCCGACAGCGATCACGGTAATGGGCGGCGGCGGAATGTACGGACGCAATCCTAACGTTACAGGCATGATCGGCATGCACGGATCACAGGCTTCCAATATAGCCTGCGATGAATGCGATCTCCTGATAGCGGTCGGCTGCAGATTCTCAGACCGAGTCGCGCTCGATCCTGAGTCGTTCGCTAAGCAGGCCAAGATCGTTCATATCGATATCGACCGTTCGGAGATCAATAAGAATGTCCAGACCGATCATCACATCGTCGGAAATGCCAAGGACGTTCTGAAGATGCTGAACGAGAGACTGACACAGCAGGAGCACAGCGAATGGAAGAAATTCGTGTTCTCACATCCGACAGAAACTGTCTACGATGACGGCGGCGACACGCTCAACCCTAAGCAGGTCTGCGATACTATCGCCAGACTCCTTCCGGATGACACGATGGTCGCGACCGATGTAGGACAGCATCAGATGTGGGCTATCCAGCATTTCCACTTCACTTATCCGGGGCAGCTGATCACATCGGGAGGCTTCGGAACTATGGGCTTCGGCCTCGGAGCTGCGATAGGCGCCAAGGTCGGAAATCCTGACAAGATGGTCATCCATGTCGCGGGTGACGGCAGTTTCAGGATGAACTGCAATGAGCTTTGCACGGTGCAGGACTACAAGATACCGATCATCTCATTCATCTTCAACAACGGGACCCTCGGCATGGTCCGTCAGTGGCAGAATCTTATATATAAGAAGAATTTCTCGGAAACGACTCTTGACCGCGGCCCGGACTTCGTCAAGCTGGCAGAGGCATACGGACTGCATGGGCGCAGGGTCAACAACCAGAAGGATCTCGAAGAGGCCATCAAGGAAGCGATGGAATGCGGAGAGGGCTTCGTAATAGACTGCGTGCTGGATATAGACGAGATGGTCAGACCGATGGTAGGCGGCGGTGATCATATCACCAACTTCATGAAGATATAGAAGGGAGGAAGAAATGGACAACAAGACCAATGTCACAAGGCAGACCCTTGCTCTCCTCGTGGATAACGAGCCGGGAGTGCTGTCGCAGATAGCCAGACTTTTCTCCCGCAAGGGATATAACATCGAGGCTTTCGCAGCCGGCCCGACAGAGAATCCGGGAGTCACACGTATCACCATCGATGTGCTCGCGGACGAGCCGCATACCGAGCTGCTCTGCAACCAGCTGAGAAAGCTGTATCCGATCTACTCGGTAAAATGGCTGAATGCGGATTCGTCGATCTACCGTGAACTTATGCTGATCAAGGTCCGCGCGGAGACCAGTGAACGCAGGAATGACATCATCCAGCTTGCGAACATATTCCGTGCGCAGATCATAGATGTATCGCTGGAGACACTTACACTCGGCATCACAGGCGACGCCGAGAAGATGGCAGGGCTCGAGAACATAATGAAAGAATTCGAGATACTCGAGATCGCCAGAACAGGAGTCGTAGCGATTGAAAGAGGTATAGCAACTATCAATGATAAATCCAAAGAAAGAGGGGAATTCAACTATGGCAAAAATGTACTATGAGAAGGATTGTAATCTTGACGTTCTTAAGGGAAAAGTTATCGCTATCATCGGCTACGGTTCACAGGGCCACGCTCATGCGCTGAACCTCAGAGACTCCGGCTGCAACGTAATAGTCGGACTTCGTCAGGGAGGAAAGTCCTGGCCGGTAGCAGAGAAGGACGGCTTTGAAGTATATCCTATCGCTGAAGCTGCAAAGAAGGCAGATATCGTCATGATGCTGATCAATGACGAGGTCCAGGCTGCAGTTTATAAGAGCGAGATCGCTGCTAACCTCGAACCGGGCAATGCTATCGCTTTTGCTCACGGATTCAATATCCGCTATAAGCAGATCGTAGCTCCTGAAGGCGTTGACGTATTCATGGCAGCTCCTAAGGGACCTGGACACACAGTCCGCAGCCAGTATGTTGCAGGCAAAGGCGTTCCTTGCCTCGTTGCTGTTGAGCAGGATGCTTCCGGCAAAGCTTATGACATCGCTCTTGCATACATCGCAGGAATCGGCGGAGCACGCGCAGGAATCCTCGAGACAACAATGGATGAAGAGACAGAAACAGACCTCTTCGGTGAGCAGACAGTTCTCTGCGGCGGCGTAGTAGACCTGATGCAGTGCGGATTCGAAGTTCTCGTTGAGGCCGGTTATAAGCCTGAGAACGCATACTTCGAGTGCATCCACGAGATGAAGCTGATCATCGACCTGATCAACAAGGCAGGTATCGCAGGAATGAACTACTCCATCTCCGATACAGCAGAGTTTGGTGAATATGTAAGCGGACCACGCGTACTGCCACACGATGAGATTAAGGCTAACATGCGTAAGGTTCTCTCAGACATCCAGGACGGAACATTCGCAG
>SVCR01000323.1 GCA_015058265.1 Clostridiales bacterium | reverse complement strand
AGCATCACTCTGCAGAAGAACAGCACAAAACAAAACCAGTAGGCGAATACGGGAGTCAGAAACGGCTCTGTGTTATCCGCTCCGGTAGCTACGTGCAGTATGTAATAGACCAGCTCAAAAGGTATCGCCGGTATGATGAGCGCCTCAAACGCCTTCCTGCTGACCTTATCTGTATTCTTGCTGAAATACCCCGATACGAAAAAGAACAGGGGCATATGAAAAGCGTAGATCAGATGGAACAGGCAGTTGCAGTACGGATCACTGTCTCTGAACAGGTTCACGCAGTGCCCCATTACCACAAGAACGATCAGCACGCCTTTCAGATTATCAAAATACGGATCTCTTTGCTTTGTTTCCGCTGTCATCATCTTATTGTACTTTGCAGATGAAGCACTTCTGCTTGCCCGTCGGTTCAGGCTCGAGCACGTCCTTCCACTCTATCCTTATATTGAACTCGTCGCCGTACAGTTTCTTTACTTCTGTGATGAAGTGTTCCTCTATCTGCTCCCTTGTCATTGAGGTGTTTTCAGGATCCGGAGCGAGCTCGATGAGCATGTCATGATAAGTCTCTTCGATGAATCTGAACTGCGACAGACCGACGACTTTATTCGCTATCCTCATAAGCATCAGTGCCGATGAGTCCGCTCCGCCCTCATGCTTTACGAGGTCGTTCATGCGTCCCTCTATCGACTTGAAGTATCTGAGCCCGTCTTTGGTGTACGAAGTCACCAGATCAAGCACATCATAATTGATTAGAGGATAGTCTCTCTTGTATGTAGCGGTTATGATAAGCCTGCCGTTGTCTGCCGGATTGTTGTCATCATCGTAAACATTGGCTGCGGCGATATCGTTGGCAAGGTAATAGAAATCCTTGCCCGGGAATTTGTAGATGCTGCTTCCCATCTCGGATATTCCGTAGGCGTCAATGATCCCCGGCCCGAGCGTCTTTGTAAGAAGCTTTACCGTTACGTCGTCCACCATCTCGCTGATCGGGCAGTACAGTTTAGGCTTCCAGATCGGCATGTTGTGCTGCTCTGCATATGCGACTATCCTCACCAGGCAGTTGCGCCTGAAGCAGATCATGTCAGGCTTGTACTCATTGATGTCCCTGATGGTATCGGCAATACCGTCGCCTACGCAATAGTCCTCCGAAACGACCTTGCGCCTCATCACGCCGAACCTCTGAATAAACGAATCCCTGCTCTTGTCGCTCGGGTCCCTGTGGCTCGTCTGGAACGAATACATCTTGCCGCGGAAAGGATGATAGCCTGCCGCCATCAACACTCTTATCCAGTTTGCGTCGCTGAGGCCCTGCTCTCTCATCGAGTAAAGGACGCGCAGAGGCACACCGGACGATCCGCTCGTAGCGTGCACATTCACTCTGTCGTGGATCTCAGGGTGATTGTCCCACTCCTCCTGCATCCACTTTCTGAGCTCAGGCTTTGTGAGCAGCGGGAATTTGACCAGATCCTCTACGCAATGATAGTCGTCCGGAGTCGTCCCGGACTCTTCGAATTTTGCGCGGTAGAACGGGATCTTATATGCGCGCTTCATCAGCCTGTGGATATCGCGGTTCTGTTTTTTCTTTATCTTTACAGGGTCTCCCTCAAACGTCTTTCTGAGAGTCAGAAGGTACCACAGTACATATACATTTTTAAACTGCTTATGGATAGACAAATCTTTATCCCCCTTGATCTTGTTCTGATGATTCAGCGGATACGGCGGATCATATATCCGCACTTTTCAAAGTAGCCGTTCACTCTGCCTACAGTGTCTCCTTTTTCGTAATAGAAGAGTGTCTTTTCGGCGCCGGACAGATCATACTTGTCAGGATCGAAACTCGCACCTGTCTTTTCGCTGAGGAATACAAGTTCCATGACCCCTGAAGCTTCCGCTTCGCTCTGCGTTATGCCCGGGTCCTCCGTCAGAAGGTGGCTGAAGCACGCATTCAGGAGGTCGACTCCGCACCAGTGTTTGATCAGATCCCACATATGGCATCCGTCAAGGCGGGGAGCTATCTCTATAATATACGGCCTGCCGTCTCTGCCGAGCTTCATCTGGCAATAGCACGGTCCGTCTGTTATTCCGAGCCTGTCTGCGGCTCTGTCTACTATGTCCGCGGCTTCAGCTTTCGCTTCGTCGCTCGCGAACGTCGACGGGATCCTGTGAAGCTTTGGAAGTCCGCCGGGATATTCTTCAAAGCTCTCTCTGTCAGATGTCACGGCAAATACCGTCCTGCCGTTCGCCCTGTATGAATTGACTGAGATCTCCGGCCCGTCTATATAGGATTCGATGATCACTTTGCCTTCGGACGAGAAGCTGATCGAAGTCTCAAAGTGCTCTTTGATGTCTTCTGCGGAATCCACTCTGAAGCAGCCTCTCTGGCCCTGCGAATCCACGGGCTTCATCATGGCCGGGAAAGAATCCCACTCCGTTGCCTCTTCGGCAGAAGAACAAACCATGAATTCCACATTCCCTTCAAAGTCGCTTCCGAGAGCCCCGCGCATCAGGTGCTTGGAGTGGCAGAGCATGGCGGAACCATAGGATATAAAGTGCGGCAGGTCAAGCATCTCCGAA
>SVCR01000322.1 GCA_015058265.1 Clostridiales bacterium | reverse complement strand
TATAAGGGTAAAGACAGACTGTTGAACAGATACATCGCTATCAAGATTCTCAGACCTGAATTTACTAAGGATGCGACCTTTGTAGAGAATTTCAAGAGGGAATCTCAGGCCGCAGCCGGTTTGTCGCACCCTAATATTGTAGGTGTTTACGATGTAGGCAGAGAGGGGAACATCAACTACATCGTAATGGAGCTGATAGAGGGAAGGACGCTCAACGACATAATCGAAGACGAAGCTCCGATGGATTACAGGCGTGTTATCGACATAAGCAAGCAGGTAGCGGCAGCGCTGCGTGTTGCGCATAAGAACAAGATAATCCACAGAGACGTCAAGCCTCACAACATAATGATAACCAATGACGGAGTTGTCAAACTGGCGGACTTCGGTATCGCAAGGGCTGTAAACGACGCGACTTTGTCCACCGGCAGCAAGATCGTTGGTTCTGTCCATTATTTCTCGCCTGAACAGGCAAGAGGCAATTATGTAGATGAGAGGTCTGATATCTATTCTCTCGGTATCGTAATGTACGAGATGCTGACAGGCAGAGTACCGTTCGACGGAGAGAATCCTGTCACAGTTGCACTCAAGCACATCAATGAGGAGATCGTTCCTCCTAGTGAGCTGGTAGAAGGCATACCGCCTGCACTTGAGCGCTGCGTAATGAAGGCAACCAACAAGTACCAGACCAACAGATATGCCAGCGCTGATGAGCTCATCGAGGAACTTGACAATATTTCATTCGTAACACACATCGTCGGCAATTCGATCTTTGCCAATACCGATGTCATCGAAAAGAGAAACAAGCGCCGCAAGGAGCTTGAGGAGGAAGACGATGATGACGATGATGATCGCGGGCGTAAGAAGAAGAAAAAGAAGAGCCGCAAAGGATTGATCATCTTTATCATCCTGCTTCTGATAATAGGAGCTTTCGCCGGATGGTTCATCGCCTGGAAGATGGGAGTATTCTCCGCGACAAAGCAGGCACCTGACTTTATCGATATGACTTTCGAAGAAGCTCAGAAGAAAGCCGAAGAAGAAGGTTTCTCGCTGAAGAAGGGCAAGGATATTTACTCCAACGACATCTCAGAGGGCAGGATATGCACTCAGAATCCGGATGCCGGACAGGAGGTCAATAAAGGCAGCACGATAACTGTCCATGTATCCAAGGGAAGCAAAGCCGGTATGGTACCTAATGTCGTGGGCATGCAGAAGGATGAGGTCGAGGCTTATCTCAAGGAATATGGGTATGAGCTCGGTAATGTCAAGACTGTGACCAGCCCTGAGGAAGAGGGCAAAGTCCTCGAGCAGGATCCGATAGCGGGTTCAAGTCTCGACAAGGAGAGCAAGATCAACATAACCGTATCTGACGGCCAGGGAACCGAAAAGGGTACAGTTCCGTCTGTTACCGGTCTCTCTCTGAAAGAGGCCAAGAAGGCTATCAAAGAAGCCGGATTTACAGTCGGTATCGTAGATTATGACTGGAGCAACAGCGTCGGTAAGGGATACGTAATGTATCAGCAGTACCAGGCAAATTCACTCCTGGACAAGGGCACAAGTATTGACATCCAGGTCAGCTCGGGACCGGAACCGATCCCTGAAGAGCCTGAACCGGAGCAGCCGGAACCTGAAGAAGAGGAAGAACCTACCGAAACTACTGATGAAGGCGAAGGAAACTGATCTGATATATGATTGGCCGAGTTGTTAAAGGAATTGGCGGATTCTACTTTGTCCATGACGGAAATACTGCCGTCATGGGCAAAGCACGCGGAAATCTCAAGAGAAACAAAGAACTCATCTATGTCGGCGATATCGTTGATTATGAGATCGATGAGAATGACAGCGATAATGAATGCGTCATCAATAAGGTTATTGAAAGAAAGAATTATCTGACAAGACCACCCGTATCGAATCTTGATATGCTGGTGGTCGTGTTTTCATTATGTGAACCTGCAGTCAATTATCCTGTTGTAGATAAGCTGCTTGCGGGTTGTGAGAAGGCCGGGATCGCACCGGCAGTCTGTATAACAAAGACGGATCTCGCTGACCCGGAGCAGATAGAGAAAGCTATCGAAATCTATCGCAGCATATATCCTGTAGTGACGGTCAATGGCTATACAGGTGAGGGGATCGACGAACTGTATGAGGTGATAAGGGGCAAGAGTGTTGCTTTGGCCGGACCGTCCGGCGTCGGCAAATCTACCATCACCAATCACCTGCTGACTGAAGATCACACGGCTGCACAGACCGGAACTATAAGCGATAAGACCGGACGTGGAAGACATACAACGAGACATGTTGAGATCTTCGATATAGGAGAGGGCACTTTTCTCTATGACACGCCGGGATTTACTTCTCTGGAGCTTACAGGCACAGAACCTATAGTGCTGAGAGAACTGTTTCCGGAGTTCAGAGAACTCAACGATCATTGCAGGTATTCGGATTGCATGCATATCAATGAGCCGGAATGCGCTGTCAAAGAAGCGCTGGCAGAAGGCTTGATTAATAATTCAAGATACAGATCGTATCTAATGATGACAGAGGAGGTAAGTAAATGGCGCAAACAGCAATGATATCTCCATCTA